>JAUIJR010000152.1 GCA_030431075.1 Polyangia bacterium
CGGTGGTGCGTTTCGGTCCGAAAAGCGGACCGAAAAAGCGAAGCGCGAAGGGCGTCGGGGAGCGCTTGGGCGTTTCGGTCCGCGGGAGGGAGGCCCGCGCGTCGCCAACGAAAAATCCCGGCCTCAGTGAGGTCGGGATCTTGGGTGGGCGCAGCAGGACTTGAACCTACGACTTCCACCGTGTGAAGGTGGCACTCTACCAACTGAGTTATGCGCCCTGAGTTGGTGCCGGGGAGGCCCCGGGGGTCGGGTGTATACACCTGGGGGCCGGGGGGTGCAAGGGGCGGCGAGGGGCTCCTGGGCAGCTTTGCGGGCGTTTTTGGCGGGGGCTTTTGCAGGCGCGGGGGGACTGCGCGGCGGCGGGGGGCCGCCTATGATGCGGGCATGAGTGCCTCCCGGCAGATCATCAGCACCGAGCATGCGCCCGCGGCCGTCGGCGCCTACAGCCAGGCCGTCGTCGTCAGCGGCGGGCGGACCCTCTACAGCTCCGGCCAGATCGCTTTGGACCCCGCGAGCGGGGCCATGGTGGGGGAGGGGGACGTCGAGGCGCAGGCGCGGCAGGTCATGACGAACTTGGCCGCCGTGCTCGAGGCCGGGGGCTTCGGCTTCGAGCAGGTCGTGCGCGCCACCATCTACTTGGCCGACATCGCCGACTTCGCCAAGGTCAACACGATCTACGCGGGGCACTTTGGCGCGCAGCCGCCCGCGCGCGCTTGCGTGCAGGCGGCCGGCCTGCCGCGCGGTGCCTTGGTCGAGATCGACGTCGTCGCCGTCGGGGACTGAGCCTTGAGCGAGCCCGACGCGCCCGAGGGAGCCGGCGCTTCGCCCGGCGAGGTGGCCGACCCGGCCGCCGAAGCGGTCGCGCCGGGGGCCGGGTCTTCGCCGCCGGTCGCCCCGGCCCGGTCCGCGGCTTCGCGACGGGGCTTGTGGGCGCTGCTCGCCGGCTTGCTGCTCGCCTTGGGGGGCGCTGCGTGGTGGAGTTTGCGGGGGGACGGAGGGGCGCCGCCGAAGATCGGCGAAGGCGGGAGCGAAGGTGAAGGCCGCGGCGTGAAGATGCCGCTCGACCGGCCGCCGCTGACCTTGTCCGGGAGCATCGGCCTCGAAAAGGTCGGGGCCGCGATCGGAGACCTGCCTTCGCCCGTGCCCGAGGTCGTCTCACCCTCGGAGCTCGGCTTGGACTGCCAGGTCGTCGCTTGGCAAGCGGGGCGAAAGCTCGGGGAGACCGACGAGTGCGACGCGCAGGGGGGCTGGCGTCTCGAGATCGAAGGCGAGCACGAAGGGCAGGTCAGCGTCGAGCACCTGGTGCCGGGGCGTTTGCGCGGCGTGGTCTCGATCGAGGTCGAGGGGCGCGGCGAGTTCGAGCTGCCGGGGGTCGTGCTCGGCGACGGCTACCTGCTCGCGGGGCAGGTCTTGGACAGCGCGCGACAGCCCCTCGAGGGTGTCGAGGTGCAGGCCATGCCGCAGCCCAACTTGGGGGAGCCCGAGCCCTGGCGCGCGTGGAGCGATGCCCAGGGCAACTTTCGCTTCGACACGCTGCCCGAAGGTCCCGTCAACTTGAACGGATCCAAAGGCGGCTATGCGAGCAGCGTCGTCGATGCCGTCACGCCCGACGATGGGGTCTTGTTGATCTTGGACGACCTCGTCGCCTTGCGCGGCGAGTTGATCGCCGACGCGGCCTTGCTCGAGCGGGCGCGCGTGCGCCTGGAGGGCTCCGCGGTGTGGCCACCTTTGGATGTCGCCTTGGCCGGCGACGTGAACACGCCGGGGGCCTTCGTCTTCGAGGGGCTGGTCGACGGCATCTACGGCGTCGAGGTCTACGTACCCGCCGATCGACCGGGGGCCCCCGAGTTTGCGAGTGTGCCCCTCGAGAACGTCGAGCCGAGCATGCAGGTCACCTTGGGGCTGGTGCCGGCCTACCGGGTCGCGGTGCAGGTCGTCGATCCCGAAGGCGCGCCGGTGCCGGGGGCCAAAGTCACCGTGGGCTACGACCGCGTCGCCATGCTGCAAAAGCTCGGCGAGACCGATCTCGAGGGGCGCGCGCGGGTCGGGCCCGTCGTGCCCGGGCCCTATTGGGTGCGGGCCGAAGCCGAGGGCTTTTTGCCCGCGGTGCCGCAGGCCATCGAGGTCGGGCCGGAGGCCGAGGCGCCCGAGCCCTTGGTGCTCGCGCGGCCGGCCACCGTGCGTGGCGTCGTCGAGGACGAGGCAGGCCACCCGGTGGCGGACGCCGAGATCTGGGTCGACGCCGAAGACCCCTTCACCAGCGGCGAGTCCTTCGCGCGGGCGCAGCTCATCGACTCGGCCTTGGGCTTGCGGCCGGCGGGAAGCCTCGGGGTGACGACGGGGCCGGTGCCGCCGATTCCGACCGAGTTCGAGGGCGACGGCGAGGCGGGCCCTGGGGCCTTGGGCTTTGCCGTGCAAAGCGACGAGGAGGGCGCCTTCGAGATCGAGATGCTGCCGCCGGGCAAGTACGAGCTGTGGGCGCGGCATGGAAGCCACGCACAGTCGCGCACGGTCGAGCTGAGTCTGGTCTCGGGCGAGCTGCGCGAGGGCGTGAAGCTGGTGCTGCGCGAGGGGCAGCTGCTCAGCGGTCGCGTGCTCGACGGCAACGGCCAGCCGATCTTGGGGACGACGGTCGAAGTGGGCGGCGAGCTGTGGATGGTCGACGAGTCGGGAGCCTTCGACGCCGGCTTGTGGCGCGGGCCGGTCGACCTCATCGTGCGCGCCCCGGGCATGGTGCCCCTGCGCAAGCGGGTGACGGTGGGGCGCAGCCCGGTCGACCTGGAGCTGCAGCTCGAAGCGGCCGACGGGCGACTCGAGCTGCGCTTGGTCGACGGCAACGGGCGCCCGATCGAAGGCGTCGAGGTGATGGTGCAGGCCGACGATGATCTCTCGCCGACGGCGATTGCGTGGTCCGACGAGGGGGGCGCGCTGCGCTTGGAGGCACTGACCAAAGGCAAGAGCACCGTGCGGGTCGAGCACCCGGACTTCGTCCCCTTCGAAAAGAGCCTGCGCGTCGATGATCGCGGCGAACGCATCGAGCTTGTGCTCGACGCCGGCTGGGAGCTCGAGGTCCTCGTGCGCGAGGCACAGTCGGGGCGGACCCTCGAAGGCGCGAGCGTCACCGTCGATGGACAGACCGTGAGCAGCGATGAACAGGGCGTGGCCCTCGTGCGTCGTCTCGACTCGAAGCGCGCGAAGCTGCGCGTCTCGAAAGAGGGTTGGGGCTTCGCCGAGCGTATGGCGGCGCGGCCCGCCGGCGAGGGGCGAGGGGAGCTGGTCGTGGAGCTGGTCGAGACGGGGAGCATCGAGGGGCGCTTGACCGACGACATCGGCGAGCCGGTCGCGGGGGCGGAGATCCGGGTCTACGACGCGAAGGGGCGCAAGGTCGGAGAGGCGCGCAGCGACGCGGAGGGGGCCTTCGTGGTGCAAGAGCTGCCCGAAGGCGAGATTCGCATCGAGGCGGAGGCGCCCTTGCCGACGGACCCCGAGGTGGCGCCGCTGCCGCCTTTGCGCGAGAACAGCGACGTTCGCCGCGGGGAAATCACTCGCGGCCTACAGTTGCGGTTCGAGCGACCCTGATGTCTACTTCGCGCGCACCATGTTTTGCTTCGCGCGCGTCCAAAAGCTCGCCCTCATGGGCTCCTTGCTCCTCGTGTCCTCCTTCGCCACCGGATGTGACGGCGACAAGGCGGGCACCGATGCGGCCAACGCACCCGAGGCCAGCGAGGACGAGCCGGCGCAAGGCGAAGAGAAGATCGCCGGCAAGCCGGTCGAGGGCGAAGAGGGGACCGTCGCCAAAAAAGATGGCGTGCCCGAAGGTGACACCTACAAGCTCGTGATCGAGCCGCCCAGCGAAGTGCCCGCCGGCTCCGACGCCATGGTGACGATCAAGGTCGTGCCGCAGGGCGGCTGGCACATGAACTTGGAGTATCCGACCTCTTTGACGGTCGAGGCCAGCGAGGGCGTGACCCTCGCCAAAGCCAAGCAGGCCAAGGCCGACGCGATCAAGCTCGACGACGAGAACTGCGAGTTCGGCGTGGGCTTCACCCCCGACACGGCCGGCGAGAAGACCTTCAAAGGCAAGCTCAAGTTCGCCGTGTGCCAAGACGACGCCTGCGCGCCCAAGAGCGAAGAGGTCGAGTTCGCGGTCCTGGTGAAGTAGGCGTACACTTGCGGCCATGAGCCAAGGGCCCCCGGCCGCCGAACGCATCAAGGCACTCGCGGCCGCGGTACGCGACGAGTACGCGAGCACCGCTCGGATCCTCAGCTTCGGCGAGTGGTTCGAGATGCTCTGTCAGGACCCCGCCCGGCACGCGCGCAACGCCGCGCAGTACGTCCGCGACGGCATCGACTACTTCGGCGTGCGCGAGGTTCGAACGCCCAGCGGGCTGGCGCGGCGCTTTCGCATCTTCGATCGTCCCTTCGACGAAGGGCATCGCCTCGTCGGTCAGGAGACCGCGCAAAACGAGCTCTACGAGGCGCTCGAAGGCTTCGCCCAGCTCGGTCGCACCAACCGCATGCTCTTGCTGCACGGCCCCAACGGCAGCGCCAAGAGCACCTTGCTCGACTGCCTCTCGCAGGGCATCGAGGCCTACGCGCGCACCGACGCGGGCGCGGTCTACGGCTTCGCGTGGATCTTCCCCAAACACGGCAGTGAAGAGGGCGGCATCGGCTTCGCCTCGGCCCGCAGCGCGGTCGAGCGGGCCTTGCCCGACAGCTTCGCGCGCCTACCCGATGACGCGGTGCAAGCCCGCATCGCCGACGAGACCCACGACCACCCGATCTACTTGCTGCCGCCGGCCCAACGCGCGCGCTTGCTCGACGAACTCTCGGCCAAGGTGCCCAAGGACCACACCTTCGGCGAGCAGATCCGTCGCGCGCGACTCTCGGCGCGCAACAAGAAGATCTTCGACGCGCTGCTCAACGCCTACCGCGGCGACATCGAGCGGGTCTTGCAGCACGTGCAGATCGAGCGGCTGATGCTCAGCCGCGACTATCGACTCGGCCTCGTCGACGTCGAGCCCAAGCAGACCCAAGACGCGCGCTCCTTCCCCGTGACCGGGGACCGCGGCTTCTCGAACTTGCCGCCCTCGGTCGGGGGGCAGACCCTCTACGCCGCCGGCGGCGACTTGGTCGACGCGAACCGCGGTCTGATCAACTTTTCGGACCTGCTCAAGCGGCCCTACGAGCACTACAAGTACCTGCTCACCGCCTCGGAGAACGGGCGCGTGGCCCTCGACCACGTCAACGTCGACTTGGACCTGGTCTTCACCGGCTCGGCGAACGACATCGACTTGCTGCAATTTCGAGCCGGCCGCGCCTCGGACTACCGCAGCTTTCGTGCGCGCCTAAACTTGGTGCCGGTGCCCTACCTGCTCGACTACCGCGTCGAGCGCAAGATCTACGAAGAGCAGGTCGGCGACTTGCTGCAGGGCATCCACATCGCGCCGCACCTCACGCGCATCTTGGCCCTGTGGGGGGTGATGACGCGCCTGCGCCGGCCGAACCACGAGCACTACAAAGGCTCGATTCAGCCGGTGGTCGAAAAGCTGACGCCCTTGGACAAAGCCGACCTCTACGCTTACGGCCGCGTGCCCGAGGGCCTGAGCTCCGAGGAGGCCCGTGATCTGCTCGCGGCCATCCCGGCCATGCACGAAGAGCGCTTCGACTACGCCGTCGTCGCCAGCGAAGGCAGCAAGCACGTGCTCGGCGACTACGAAGGCAGCTTTGGCGCTTCGGTCCGCGACCTCAAGACGGTGCTGCTGGCCTGCGCGAGCGAACCCGGGCGTACCTGCATCACGGTGCCCGCCTTGTTCGAGGAGATGCGGCGCTACATGAAGGACGCCGTCAACCACAAGTGGATGTACCTCGAGCCCGAGGGCGAGGGCTTTCATCGCCTCGACGACCCCGGCGAAGCGCACGCGATCACGCAGCTCGCCTGGCAGCGCTGGCTCGACTTGTCGGACCAAGAGGTGCGCGAGGCGATGGGCCTGGTCGACGAAGAGCGCTACATGGATCTGTTCACGAAGTACGTGCTGCACGCCAAGCACTTCGTGAAAAAAGAGCGCATCTTCGACGAGGTGACCGGAGAGCTGGCCGACCCCGACAAGCGCTTCATGGGAGAGCTCGAAAAGGTGATGGACCCCAAAGCGGGGGAGAGCTTCCGCGCGGATGTTCTGTCGCGGATCGGAGCTTGGGCCTTGAGCCACCCGAACGAGGAGCCGGCCTACGACGAGATCTTCGCCGACTACTTCGCCCGTCTGCGCGAGGACTATTACCGCCAGCAGCGCCAAGCGGTGGCGCGCGGCATCTCCTACATGCTCGAGCGCCTGCGCGAGCAAGAGGGGGCGAGCCAAGGCGAGGAGGTCGTACTCGACGCGCAAGAGCGCGCCCGCGCGAGCTTGGCCCTCGAACGGCTGCTGCAGCGCGACGGCAAGGCGAAGGGCGCGGCCCACACCGAGACCTCGCTCAAGGAGACCTTGGTCGCCTTGGTCAAGCATCGCTACTGAGGGCGATCGGGGCGGGCGTCTGCACGAGCGCCGGGGGACGTGTTAGAGCATGAGTCGCGCCCCCATGGCCGAAGCTTCGCCGGACTCCGACGCATCGAGCCTCGCCGAGTCGATCCCCGGGTTCGGGGAGCGCTCGGGACTCTCGTCGCGTCTGCGCTGGCTGGAGCTCGCCTTGGTGGTGGTGGCGCTGATCTGGATCGTCTTGCGCTACTGGCGGCTGGTGGAGCTGGCCTGGCCCTTCACGGCCGACGACGCCTACATCACCTTGCGCTACAGCCGTCATCTCGCCGAGGGCGCGGGCTTGCTGTGGAACGTGGGCGAGCCGCCCGTCGAGGGCTACTCGAACTTCACCTACGTCGTTCTCGGCGCGGCCGCGCTCAAAGGTGGCTTCGACCCGGTGATGACCCTCAAGATGGTCGGGGCGCTGATGGGCGTGGTGGCCATGCTGGCGAGCTTTGGCCTGGCGCGCTTTTTCGTGCGGCCCTTGCCGGCCCTGCTCGCGCCGATGCTGCTCTCGGCTCACCCGGGGGTGGTGTGGTGGGCAGTGAGTGGGCTCGAGACGCCGAGCTACATGGCCCTCGCCGCGCTCGCGGCCTACGCTTGCTTTCGGGGCTTGGGCTACCGACACGCCGATCCCCAGCTCGCGGCGGCATGGACCACCAGCGTCGGCCGGTACCGGCGCAACTGGTTGAGCGTGGCCGGCCTCGTCGCGGCCGTCGCGGCCATGACCCGCCCCGAGGGCGCGGTCATCTTCATCTGCCTGAGCGCAGCCTTTGGCTTCGATGCGCTGCGGCGCCGGCGCGCGGGCGAGACCGACCTACGCCGCCGCTTCGTGCGGGCGGGCCTCGCCTTGCTCTTGCCCTTTGCCTTGCTCTTCGGCGGCTACTTCCTGCTGCGCTGGGCCTACTACGGCCGCTTTTGGCCCAACACGGTCTACTGCAAGGGGAGCTACGACGGCAGCAGCGCCTTTTTGCAGCACCGCAATCTCTGGTCGGAGGCTCCATTCGTCCTCGCGCTCATGCCACTCGTTCCGGTACGCAGGCTCGACGCACGCTGGGCCGTCCTTTGGGGAATTCCGGTCGTCTACGGAGTTCTTCTCATCGGAGTCGATCCGATCGTCACCTACTTCGATCGACACTTCTTGTGCGCCTATCTCTTCGGGTGTGTTGTGGCTTCCGTGTCCATCGGGCACCTGGTCACCTACCTCTTCGAGGGGAGGGGGCCGAGCTTGCGAGGTCTGCTCGTCGTCGGCGTCGCGCTCTTGGTCCAGGGGCGACTTTCACGGAGCGTGGCTGCGCCCATTCGTGTACGGCTGGCCTACTACCCCGACCGGATGGCGAACCGCGAGGACCTTGCGACATGGCTCGACCTGCGCATGGAGCCTCAGGAGACATTCGTGATCGGTGACGCGGGGATTGTTCCCTATCTCACGCGTGCGAAGGTGCTCGACGCCTACTGCCTGAACGCAGGCCCCATGACTCGAGCTCCCATCGACCGAGACACCGAGGCCTGGGCCGACTACATCTTGCGCAACCTTCCCGAGAGGATCGTCGTGCATTCGTCGAGTGCAACTTCTCTGACGCCACGGACCGAATATGATTTCTTCCCCGTGCTCGTGGACGACCCTCGTTTCGAGCAGTCATACGTGGAGGAGAAAGTCTTCCCTGACGAGAAGTACAGCTACTTCGTCTTCGCGCGCAAAGACCCCGAGGTGATCGAGGCGGAGGCGGAGGCCGAGGCCGCGCGCATCGAGGCCGAAGCGGCGAAGGCGGCGAAGGCCGAAAAGAAGCGCGAAGCGAAACGTGCGGCACCCAAGTCCAAGGCCGTGCTCGATCCAAAAGGCGGCAGCGCCGAGGCGGGCCGCGCGAACCCCAAGCTCACCCCCGCCTTGCTACGTCGTGATGCGGACTCGGCTTCGGCCAAAGGACGCGTGAACCCCGATACCGGCGAGGACGCCGGCGCGCCGCAGCCCCAGTAGGGGGCACACCCAGCGAAGGTCGAGGGCGCGCTCAGCTCTCGGCGGCCTCGCCCGACTCTTCGCCTGCGTCTTCGTCTTCGGCGCGCGGCAAGTCCAAGGTGTCCGGCTCGATGGTCATCGTGCGGATGGCGCTGCGGCGCCGCGGTACCTCGGTGCTGCCCGGGGGGCCGGCCCGCAGCTTCTCGGGGGCATCGAGCATCTCGAGCTCTTCGGCCAGGTCTTCGCTGAGGTCTTCGATGACCTCGGACTTCGCCTCGCTCAGCGCCGCGTTGGTCTTGCGCAAGCGGGCCGAAAGCTCGCGGACGAAACGTCGAAGTAGGCGGACGGCCAGCGGCGCGTCGCGCTCGAGAATCTGATCGAACTCGCGGCGCGCGATGGTGATCGTCTTCGCGTCGCTGGTGCAGGTGACGGTCGCCGAGTGCGGCTGCGCGTCGATCAGGGACATCTCGCCAAAGTGGTCGCCGGGGCCGAGGCTACCGAGCACGGTGCTCTCGCTGGTGAGCTCGACTTTGCCGCGCAAGACGACGTGAAGGGCGTCGGCGGGCTCGCCTTGCTGGCAGATGACCTGAGCGCGGGACAGGCTCGTGATGCGTCCCATGTTCATGAGCCGGACCATCTGCGGGTAGCTGAGGTCGGCGAAGAGGGGAACGCCGCGCAGCACGTCGAGGGTGTGGTTGAGCTCGGCGGCGGCGGCCTCGGCCGAGCCGTCGCGTGCGACCTGGACCACGATGGCGGTGATGTTGTCCTTGCCACCGCGTCGGTTGGCGATGTCGATGAGCCGACCGGGGACCTCCTCGACGTCGGGCAAGGTCAGCAACTTCGAGATGTCGTCGTCTTCGAGGTACTCGTACAGCCCGTCGGTGCACAGCAAGAAGGCGTCACCGGGCACCATGTCGAAGTCGAGGGTGTCGACCTCGACGGTCTCCGTCGGCCCGACCGCGCGCGTCATCGCGTTTTTGTAATTGGCGTAGGGGCTGTCCTCGAACTCGTCGGCGCGGACTTTGCCGCGACGGATCAGCTCGTTCATCAAGCTGTGGTCTTCGGTCAGCTGGTAGGTGACCTCGCCGCGCACCAGGTACAGCCGGCTGTCGGCGACGTAAGCGATGTAGCCACGCGTGCCCGCGATGAGCAGCACCACCAAGGTCGTACCCATGCCGCGCTTTTCGGGCTCCTGCAGCGCCTTGTTCCAGATCCGCTCACAGGCGGTGTGGACCGCATGCTCCAACAAGATGCAGACCTCGAGGTGCCACGCGACGTCGTCGTCCCGCGGGTTCTCGAAGAGCTCGGCTTCGCTGGAGACCACCTCGCGCACCGTCTGCACCGCGACCGCGCTCGCAATCTCGCCCGAGGCGTGTCCGCCCATGCCGTCGGCGACGACGAAGAGGCGCAACTTCCGATCGATGAGGAAGTTGTCCTCGTTGTCGGAACGCTTGCGGCCGACGTCGGTCGCTGCCCAGTAGTTGAGATCCATCGGAGGTCGGTCGCCGAGCGACGGGCAACCATAACCAAGGCGCGGGCGCCCCGAAAGGCGGGGGCCCGCGCGGCCGCGAACCCGTGGATCACGCGCTAGAGGCTCTCGGGCGGCAGCGAGAAGAAGGCCTCGGCGCGGCTCGTCGCGGCCCGCTGGCTGCCTTGCAGTCGAAGGAGCTCGTTTTCGGAGACGGACTGACCGTCGAGCCAAAGGCCGCGGGTGTGCAGGAGGGAGCGGCGTCGTCCGCTCGCGCCCTCGGGTCCGGTCCGACCGATGTCCGGGATCTCCGTGGCCTCGCAGGGGGCCTGGGCCCCCACGGCGTCGAGTCCCTCGATCAGCGCTTGGTCTTCGCTCTCGCGCTCGACCTCGCCCAAGGTCAGCCAGTGCGCGTAGGGGAGCTCGAGCCCGAGCTGGCGTGCGGCACAGGCGCGTCGCGTCAGGGTCTCCGCAAACTCGCCCGAGCCCACCGCGATCACTTGCACGCCCAGCATGCCGGGATCCTCGGCGCGAAGCTCCAAGGCGATCTCGAGGGCGCGCCCGAGCAGCGGGGTGCGCTCGTCATCGGCGAAGATCAACAGCTGGTGGGCGAGGCCAGGCCCGCCGATGAGCATGCCGTGCTCGGGGTAGCTGCGCGCGAGATCTAGATCGCGGGAGCGCGCTTCGGGGCCCGGCGGCAAGGTCACGCTGATCCAGGGACCGCCGGGCTGCGGATCGTCGAGCTGATCGATGCGCTCGGTGATCTCGTGCAGGCGGTGGTCGGGGTCGGGCAACACCGAGGATCCCCGCGTCGCTTCGATCTCGAGCACGGGAAACTGAAAGGAGCCTCCGCCCGCCAACGCTCGAAGCCGGCGCTCGTTCACGTCGAGGGCGGCGCGTGTGCAGTGAAGGTCGGCGCCTTCGAGGCCGTCGGCGGCGAGGCCCAACACGCCTGCGAGATGCCGACGCAAGCCGGGTCGGTCCAGGGCGCGGCGAAGCTCGTCTACGCCGCGCTGGGCCATGACCCGCAGCACCTGATCGGTGGGCTGCGTCTCGAGGGCCTTGGCCAGCAGCGCGCGGACCTCGTCCCCGCGGGCGCTGTCTTGGCCGCGGCCCAGGTCGCGCCGCGCGAGGCGGAACTCGACGCGCAGCTCGTCGGGGCGCGCCGCGTGCAGCCGCAGGAGCTCGAGCCAGGTCTCGTAGCCCAGCAAGGC
>JAUIJR010000153.1 GCA_030431075.1 Polyangia bacterium
CATCCCCGTCTTCTCCTCCCGCTTCGGTTTCCATGCTTTCAGTCGACGACGTAGCCGCCGAACTCTCCGTGTCCGATTCAGGATCCCCATCGCCCTGGCCACACGCGAGCTGCGCCAGGCAGCAACAAATGACGAAGCAGGTAGGCCGCAGCACAGCTCATCGTCCCAAGCCCGGGATGGCTCAGGCAAGCGCGCCACTGCGCGCTTCGGCGCGAGCGCCCCCCTACCCGCGCGCTGCGTCCACCAGCTGCCTCGCGTTGCGCACCTGATTTTGGATCCCGTCGAGCCAGTTTTGGCGGGCGTTGGCGTCCGGCGGGTTGCCCGGCGGCAAGGCGCGGGCGGAGGCGACGAGGTTACTGACGGCGTCGTAGGCCGCGGCCAAGGTGGGGTTGAGGTTGCCGCGCGGCGGCATGCGCTCGAGGGCGTAGTCGAGGTCGGCGCGCCACTCGCTTTGCCAGCTGGTCCACTGCTCGGCCGCTTGGGCGGCGAGGGCCGGGTCGACTTGGGCGACGCGGCGCGGCGACGGAAGTTCGGGATCGCGGAGGGCTTCGCCCGCGTCGACTTCGTTGCCGGCGTCGGCCTGGGGCGTCGGCTCCGGGACCTGATCTGGGTTGGGCTCCGGGACCGGCTCGGGCGCGGGCGGCGTCAGATTGGGGAGGTCGCCGAATTGCAGCTTCGCTCGGTTCACGTGGCGCTCGAGCTCGCCGAGGACCAAGGCGATCGCTTCCCACTGCTGGGCGCGCGCGGCGTCGCGTTCGGCCGAGCTGCTCGCCGGCTTCGCGGTCATGCCCGGGTTGGGATTGGGGGCCAAAGCGGGGTTGGTGTTGGGGTTGGGCGCACCCGCCGGGGCGCCGCGTTGGCCGGCGGCCACCGGCGGCTCCTCTTCGCCGCCGAGGACGATGAAGGCGCCGACACCCAGGGCCAAAGCTGCGGCCGCGATCAGGATCCAACGGCCGTAGTGGGTCTCGGGGGCGGGGGCCGGCGAGGCTTGGGGGCCACGTAGATGGGGCGGCATGGGGCCCGCCGGAACGCCGGGTCGACCCGTGCCGGGACCACTCGGACCGGGGACACCGCTGGGAAGCGGCCCGCGCAGGGAACCCGAAGGTCGCGGGGCACCGAAGCCCAAGGGGTCTTGGCCGTCGTCTTCGTCCGGATCGAAAAGGGGTGACGAGCCGGTGCGCGCGGGGGGCTGGCGCTCCACGGGCGAAGGTTAGCAGATCGGCGTGCCTCGCCTGGAGCGGGCCACTTCGGGGGCGCCGGGCCGGCAGAGCCTGCGCCCCCGGGGGATGCGGGCGCGCGTCGAAAAGCGCGCGCTGCGTGCTAGCTTGACGAGGTGGCCGACGCGGATCCGCATCGCCTGCCCGTCTTGTCGACGGACTCGGGTTTGAGCTCCTTCGCGGAGCTACGGGATGACTGGTACTTCGTGTGCCGCGGCAAAGATCTCGCGGCCGGGGAGACCCTGCGCTTTTCGCTCTACGACCAGCCCATCGTCGTCTTTCGCGACGCGCGCGGCGAGCTCGGGGCCTTGTTGGACCGCTGCCCGCACCGCAACGTGCCCTTGTCGGGCGGCAAGGTCGAAGGCGACGGCCTGCGCTGCCCCTACCACGGCTGGCGCTTCGCCACCGACGGGCGCTGTTTGGAGGTGCCCGCCTTGGTCGGAGAGCCCGACGCCATGGCACGGCGCGCCGGGGCCTTCGCCCTGCGGGAGCGCCAAGGGCTCGTATGGATCTGGGGCGAGCCCGGCGTCGAGCCTACGCGGGCGCCGCACGAGCTGCCCCACCTGGGGGCGCCGGGCTACACCAGCGCGATCCAGAGCTTCGAGGTCGACGCCACCTTGCACGCCGTCGCCGAGAACACCCTGGACGTGCCGCACACCGCCTACTTGCACGGCGGCTTGTTTCGAGAGCCGGGGCGCAACGCCGAGATCGAAGTCGTGATGCGCCGCTTTCACGACCGGGTCGAAGCCGAGTACATCGGCGAGCCGCGGCCGGGGGGCCTGGTCGGCAAGCTGCTCGCGCCCAAGGGCGGCGCCGTGCAGCACATCGATCGCTTTTGGCTGCCGGCCGTGTGCGAGGTCGACTACGCCTTGGGCGAGTCCAGCCACATCAACGTGCGCTCTTTGCTGACGCCGCTGGGGCGCGAGCGCACGCGGCTCACGGCCGTGACCTGCTTGCGCTTGCCGGTGCCCACCGCCTTGGTCAAGCCGGTCTTGCAGCCCTTGGCGCGGCGGATCTTTGGGCAGGACGCCAAGATCTTGAAGGCGCAAAGCGAGAACATCGCGCGCTTTGGCGGTGAACGCTTCGTCTCCACCGAGATCGATGCCCTGGGGCCAGAGATATTGCGCCTCCTTCGCCGGGCCGAATCCGGGGACCGCAAAGTGGCGGGTCCGCCCGTCGAGCGCCGCTTCACGATGTTGATCTGAGCGGATCCGGCACCGGGGCCCGCAGCCTTGGCCAAGGCCCGCTTCCGTGCTTGCCCGCGGGTCGCGCAGCCCGTACACCTGACTCGAGGTGCACGAAGGTGAGCTCAACGTCGCGGCCTACGCCGTCCCGGTCTTTTTGATCGCGGTCGTCGTCGAGGCCCTGCTCGGCCGGCGGCGCGAGGGCTACTACTACTTCGGCACCGCGATCTCCGACCTGGGCTGCGGCACCGTCTTTCAGGGCGTCGAGGTCATCTTCAAGCTGATCACCTTGGGCGCCTACGCCTGGATCTACGAGCACTTTCGCCTCGTGGACTGGGCCGAGGGTCACTGGGCGCCCTGGGTCATCGCCATCGTCGGCGTCGACTTCCTCTTTTACTGGTGGCACCGCGCGAGCCACGTCGTGAACTCGCTGTGGGCCGTGCACGGCGTGCACCACCAGTCCGAAGACTTCAACTTGGCCGTGGCCTTGCGCCAGCCGCTCTTCGAGCCTTTGACCTGGTTCTTGTTTTTCGTGCCGCTCGCCTTCTTGGGCGTGTCGCCGCTGGTCTACTTGGCCGCCTACGGCCTGAACCGCTTTTATCAGTTTTGGATCCACACCGAGCTGGTCGACAAGCTCGGGCCCCTCGAGTGGATCTTGAACACGCCCTCGCACCATCGCGTGCACCACGGCGTCCAAGAGCAGTACCTCGACAAGAACTACGGGGCGATCCTCATCATCTGGGACCGCATCTTCGGCACCTACGAGCGCGAAGAAGAGCGCGTGGTCTACGGGACGACGACGCCCTTGGCCTCGTACAACCCGGTGTGGGCGAACTTTGCGATCTTTGGCCGGATCGGGCGCTTGGCTGGGCGCGCGCGCGCCTTGGGGCAAAAGCTCTGGGCGCCTTTTGCCCACCCGGCGTGGCTTCCGAGCGAGGGGGATCCCGACGCCGAGGCCGACAAGCGCATGGAGGTGCCCAAGTACCGCCCCGAGATCTCGGGCGCGACCATGGCCTATGTCGGCGCCCACTTCTTGTTTTTGGGCGTGGGGCTCTTCTTTTTCGTCTTGCTCGAGTTTCGCTGGACGATCCCGCAGCTGTGCTTGGGGGCCGCCGTCGCCGTGATCTCGGGCCTGAGCTTTTCGGGCCTGGTCGAGCGGCGACCTTGGGCCTTGCCGATGGAGCTCGTGCGCTTGGCCGCCATGTTCGCGGCTTGGGCTTGGCTCGGGTCGGACTACTTCCCGGCCGAGGCGATGCGGATGGCCGCAGTGGGCGGCTTCATACTTTCGGTTCTCGGCCTCGCCTTGTTTCGCTCGCGGCGCTGACGGCGAAGCCCTAGGCCCTAGGTGGCCGGGCCCCTCAGCTGCCGATCATCAGCAAGGCGATCATCACGCCGCTGAGACCAGCCACCCAAAGCAGGGCGCGTGTGGTGCGGGTCATCACCATGTGAAGTGTGACCGCGATTCGCCCGCGTGATTGCATCGGGCGGTGTTGCAAAAAAGGACGCGCGCGGGGATCCCCCCGCGACGCCAAGGGCGCGGCGGGCGAAGGCCACCGCCGTAGGCCTCGAGGCCGCACGCTTCGGACTAGTCGCGCTCGACGACCGAAAAGCTCATCCCCGCGCGCGTGAGGCGTTCGACCAAGGCGCCCTCCATCGCGGCGGCGGGCGTCAAAATGCCCGCGCGCTCGGGCAGCGCATCTCGATCCTGGGCCAAACATAGGGCCGACTCGGCGATCATCTTCGAGGTCTCGCCGTAGCCGGGATCGCCGCCGGCGACCCGCGTGACCAAGCGGCGCTCGCCGGCGCGCGCCACGAAGGTGACCTTGAACCAGTTGCCCTCGCGCGTCGCCGCGTCGGGGCCCGCGCCCGAGGGTCGCAGGCGCTCGAGCAGGCGTCGCGTGGGTCCGAACTGGGCCAGGGCCATCACCGCCCCGACACCGCCGAGCAGACCGACCATCATCTTGAGATCCTTGAGGCCCATGTAGTGGTGGTAGCGAAAGTCCGCCGGGTAGCTGTCGATGCTGCGGGCCGAGCGGCGCACCACCATGGGATCGATGGTGGGCAGCGGCACCACCCAGCGTTGCCCGAAGTCACGGGCGCGGTGAGGGCCGCGGGGTTTGCTGCCGCTGCTGCTGCCCTTCGCCGCCGAGGGCTTGGCCTTGCCCGACTTTTTGCGGATCTGCCCCATGTGCTCCAGCGCGCTGGCCCAGGTGCCGCCCGAAAAACCGCCCTTGGCCGTGACGTAGCCGTCGATGTGCACCGCCTCGCTCGCCGCGCCCGAAGCGAGCGGTGGGTCGAAGGCCTGCAAGGTGAACCACACACCGAGGTCGTGGGGGATCGAGTCGAAGCCGCAGCAGGGCACGAGGCGCAGGCCCTTGGCGCGCGCGGGCGCGTCGTAGCGTTCGATCATGGCGCGCCACCAGTCCGGCTCGCCGGTGAGATCGACGTAGTCGCTGCCGGCCTCGACGCAGGCGCGCAACAAGGGCTCGCCGTAGCGCGCATAGGGGCCCACGGTGGTGAGCACGACCCGCGCGCGACTGGCCATCGCGCGCAAGCTCTCGGGGTCGGCGCTGTCGGCCACGATCGTGGTGAGCGCCTTGGCCTTGGGCGAACGCTCGGACAATCGCGCGCGCAGCTCGCTGAGCTTGACCGGGTTGCGCCCCGCGACCGCCCAGCGATCGATCTCCAGGCCCTCGCGGCCCAGCAAGTACTCGGCCACCAAGGCGCCGGTAAAGCCGGTCGCGCCGTAGACGATCACATCGAACTCGCGCTCGTTTTGGGATTCACCAGTTGTCGTCATCATCGTCCTCGCTGGGGTCTTGGAGGGGGTCGAAGTCGGCGTCGAAGCGCCAGGGCAAAGCGGGGGGCGCCGCATCGCGCAGCTCGTGCAGGAGCTCCAAAAAGCGATGCCGCGGCCAGGCGCGGGCGCCGAAACGCTCGAGGTGCTCGGTCGGCACCTGGCAGTCGATGGCCAGCACGCCCCAGGCCCGCAGCTGGCGAACCAGATGCACGAAGGCGACCTTCGAGGCGTCGGAGACCTCGGCGAACATCGACTCGCCGCAAAAGAGGCGGCCGACGATCACGCCGTAGGCCCCACCGACGAGCTCACCGTCGAGTCTCGCCTCCACACTGTGCGCGTGGCCGGCCCGATGCAGCTCGAGGTAGGCCGAGATCATGTCCTCGGTGATCCAGGTGCCGTCTTGGCCCGGGCGCGGGGCGCGGGCGCAAGCGCGGATCACCGACTCGAAGTCGCGGTCGAAGTCGATCTCGAGCTCGCCGCGCCGGATCGCCTTTTTGAGGCTTCGATTGACGCGCAGCTCGTCGGCCAACAACAAAAAGCGCGGATCCGGCGAGTGCCAATGCACCGGCAAGCCCTCCGAGTACCAAGGGAAGATCCCCGTGCGGTAGGCCAGCACCAAGCGATCGACGCTCAAGTCTCCGCCCACGGCGACGACGCCGTAGCGATCTGCCCGCTCGGGCGGCGGCAGTCCCGGCGTGTCGGGCGCGAGAAAGACCGGCACGCGCGGACCTTAGCAAAGC
This sequence comes from Polyangia bacterium, assembly GCA_030431075.1. Classification (GTDB taxonomy): domain Bacteria; phylum Myxococcota_A; class Polyangia; order Nannocystales; family Nannocystaceae; genus JAUIJR01. Next base: position 5,942 of record JAUIJR010000153.1, read on the forward strand.
GAGGGCAGGGCCGACACTTCGTCGCGCGGGAGCTCGACCGACTCGCCGAATGCGCGCTCGGCCAGGCGGCGCAAGGGAGTCCAGCGCCACAGCCGATCGCAGCGCAGCAGCCCCACAAAAGCCACCCCCGTCAGGGGATAGGGGAACAAGATGGCCATCGTGAGCAACACGCCGAGGTGAAAGCCCCACACGCCGAGCACCCACGGCCGGACCAAGCGCGGCCAAAGCAGCAACAAGGGTGCGCCGAGCTCGAGCAACATCGTGGCCCAGGCCAAGATCGGGAACACCGCCTCGCGGCGGACGAGCCACGGGCCCAGGGGCGCGACGATGTGATCGAGCGCCTCTTTGCGCAGGTTGTCGAAGGCGACTTGGGCGCGCAGCAAGTCACCGTCCAACCAGTGGATCGACCAGCCGCCGTAGCGCAGCTTCGCCAATCCGGCGACCAGGTAACTCAGCACCGTGATCGTCGCCAGCACGCGAAGCGGCCACTGGTAGTCGCTGCCATGCGGGGGCGGGCCTTCGCGGCGGCGCGCGTCCCAGCTCCAGGCATCGGCGCTGCGCGTGAAGCCGAGCAGCAGCATGTGCAAGACCAGCAGGTTCTCGGTGTGAAAGACCATGCCGAAGCTGTTGCGATAGCTCAGCGTCCAGGCGACCAAGAGCGCGGCGGCCGGTCCGACGACGCGAAAGCGCCAGCCCAAGGCGAAGGCCACGCTGGCCAAGGGGACCAGCAGCGACTGCGCCCACACCGTGGCCGGGTGCAGGGGGCGCGGCAACCAAGCGCACAAGCCGACGGGGTCGAAGCGCGCCGGGTCGACATGGATCTGCGAGAGCAAGGTGGGGATCCGCGTCGAGATGTAGATCGCCGCGAACAGGCCCACCCAAAAGCGCGCACGCCCCAAGTCGACGGCGCAGCCCGGGCGCATCAGTCCCAACCCCCAGGGGCCGCCGGGTCGGCTCATCGCGCCCCCTCCCCGACTCGGCATCGCGCGAAGATTCGGCTCTCGGCCGGCGCCGGCAAAGCGTCGGCCTCGGCCATGTAGTAGGCGATCGGCTCCCAGCTCTCGACCACCAGCTGCACCTCGGCCTCGGGAGACTCCCCGGCCGCGCGCAGGCGTCCGGCGATCTCGCGACAGGTCGGCGCGCGCAGGCGCTTGTGGGAGGCCGCGCGCATCAGCGCCATCACGGCCGCCATCGGCTCTTGGGCGTCGCCGACGATCGCGCTGGTGTCGAGTCGCCGACGCGCCTGCCCCTCGCCCGGGTCGAGGTAGGCGCGATGCAGCTTCGCGCGCAGGCGACTCTCGACGAACATCGGATAGGTCGAGAGGGGAAAGTCGTCCTCCATCACCTCGCGTCGCAAGGGCGAGAGCACGAGCAAGGCGCTGCCCACCCACACGAGCCAGGGGAGCCAGCGACGCTCGGCTGCGTGGTCCATCAGCCCTCGTCGTAGAGCACGCGCGCGCCGTGGCCCAAGGCGGCCATCGCATGCTGCACGTAGTCGATGCGGATCAAAGGCGCCGACATCGACTCCGAGAAGGCCCCCCGCACCCGCGGCTCACGTTGGGCGGCGAAGCCGTTGAGGGGATCGAACTGCTGGCGCAGCAAAAAGCGGTGCGCGGCACGAAGATCCGCCTCCATCCAGCTCGTGTCCTCGCCGCGTGCGCGCGCGATGGCGATCCCCGCGGCGAGGGCCTCGCCGTAGCCCGCGGTGCCCGTGTTGTGGGGCGCGACCACGTTGCCAAACCCATAGCCACCCACGAAGTCGAAGTTCACGCGGCTGTCCTCGTCGAGCGAGAGGCGGTGCTTGTAGTGGATGTAGTCCAAGCACATGCGCTCGTAGCCGTCGTGGCGGTGATGTCCGAGCGAGGCCCGCGCGGCCAGGCAGTGCCAGTTCTCCTCGATCCAAAAAAACTGGGCCAAGGCGTGGTTCCAATAAGGGCCCGCGTAGTGGTCCATCGCCCGGTCGACCACGGCGCCGAGCTCATCGGCGCTGGGCCAGCTCGCCACCGGCCTTTCGCCGCGCTGAATGCCCTCCATCGCGCTGAGGGCGAAGACCACCTGACCGGCGGCAAAAAGCGGCTCTGGCCCCGGCTGCGGCGCGTCGGCCTCGCGGTTCCAGGCCGGGGCGAAGCTGCCGTCTTCGTTTTGCAGGGCCATCAGGCCGCGGGCCAGCCCGCCCATCAAGGTGTCGTAGTCCTGGCCGACGCGGTCTCGACACTCGGCGAAGGCGATCAGCGGCAGCGCCGTCGAGCCGAGGTGGGCGCGATCCATCTTGGCGCGCTTGGTCAAAAAGCTCAGCTCCCCGTGCTCGCGCGCGCGCTTGGCCATGAAGGCCAAAGAACGCTCCACCACGCGGTCGACCGCCCCTTCGTCGCCCCCCAGCTCGCACAGGGCCAAGGTCGTGCCCGCTTGGCGTGGCAAGTTGTAGTTGCGACGATCGATCTTCCCGGTGAAGGGATCGTAGGTGTAGCGGAAGCGCCCGTCTTTTTCTTGGGCGCTGACGATGTAGGCGGCCGCCTCGCGCACCGCTCGCTCGCTGTGCTCCCGATCGACCACGGGCTCGAGCACACGGCCTCGCACCAGGCTGTGCAGACGCCCGCTCGCGTCCATCAATAGGGACTGCGTCTCGAGGCGCGTGATGCCGGCGATCGAGGCAGGCGCGGCCACGCCCAGGGTCTCGGCCAAGGCGGCGGGGTCGAAGCCCACGCGCAGGTCTTGGATGAAGGCGAAGGGGACGAACTTGGTGAACTGGTCCGAGGCCACCAGCTGCCAGGGCATCAAGCAGCGCCCCTCGATGCAGGCGCCATCGAGGCCGGGACGCAGTTGCAAGCCGGCGATGGTGGGGTGATCGGGCTCGAGCGGATCCCAAGCCGTGATCAGATCGATCTTGGCCGGGCCCCGCACCACCTCCTCGGCCAAGGTGGTGGCGAGGACTTCGACGATCTCGTCTTCGTCGGCTTGAAGACAAAGGCTCTGCGTCCCGGGCCCGGCCGAAAAACTGACCACGACGGTGGCCTTGTCGGTCTGCTCGATGGGCTCGGCGCACTGCACCGGGTCGAGGGTGTAGACACGGCGACCCGCGCCGGGGATCCCACGCGCACGGTCCCCGAGCTCGTCGGCCACGGCCACGCGAAAGGCTTCGACGTCGTCTTCCGGCGTGGGGGCGCGGGTGGGGCGGGCCGCAGCACAAGACTGCACGAGGCCACCACCCGCGACGAAGAGGGCCAGCGCCGAGAGCGCTTGCATCCCCCGGCTGGGCCGCCCGCCGCGACGGGTCGCGACCAGGCCCCACAGGGCAAAGGGCACCGTGAACAGGACGAGCGGCGCAAAGGCGGCGGCCGTCGCCACCGCCAAGCCCTCGCCCAAGCCGCCGTAGACCCGCGCGAGGTAGACCCCCGCGCTCGCGGCCAAGTAGGCCCACAAGCCGACGAAGACGAGCGCCCCGGCCGAGACGAAGCGCCAGATCGAGCGCGCCTGGGGTCGTCGCGTCCACACGGCCACGGCTACGGCCAGGTGCCCCAAGGCCAAGGCCGCAGCCGAAAGGCCAAAGCTGCTCGCCTCATCCCAGGGCAGGACCTTGGCCGCCGCGCCGAAGACGATCGCGTGCAGCAAGGCCGTGAGCCCAACCATGAATCCAAAGCGTGCCGAGGGGGTGGCCGCAGTCGGGTGCTGTTTGGCGTCGCTCATCGTCACTCGAAGCGCTGCATCTGCATGCGCCAGTCGACGCCGATCATCTGTCCGAGGGACATCGGACGCCACACGTTCTCGCCTTGGAGCGGCTCACTGCTGAAGATCAGGTGGCTCACGAAGCCGCGCGACTGCTCCCGCTCGCACTCGGGGGCGAAGTGAGGGCACTGATCGCGCTCGGAGCAGCGGTTCTTGTGCGTCGAGCAGTACAAGAGCTTGCCCCCTTGGTGACCGATCATCGTGGCACCGTTGGTCACGACGAAGCTCAAGAAGTTGTTGTCGGGCGGCGCGTGGTCGTCGGGACACATGGGCCCGGCGTGGCGAACCACGATGTCCACCGCCTCGCGCGCGGCCGCGGCCAGGTCTTCGAGGGGGTAGCCCTTGCGCCCCAGCTCGCAGCGCAGCTGCATCCGACCCAACAAGAGATAAAAGAAGAGCTCCGAGTCGGTCTCGCCCAAGATGAAGCGACGCAGCACCGGCGGCACCTCCTCGAGCAAGGCGGGACGCAAACGCTCAAAGTCCTTGATGTTGCCGTTGTGCACGAAGACCCACTTCCCGAACTGGAAGGGGTGGGTGTTCAAGATGGTGTGGTTGCCCTGCGTCGCCTTGCGCAGGTGGGCGAGCACCGTCTCCGAGGTCACGACGCCCGACACGCGACGAAAGAGTTCGTCGGAGACCGCCGTCTCGGCGCTCTTGACCACGTGCGGCGCCCCGCCCAGGTAATAGGCGACGCCCCAGCCGTCCGGATGGAGCTGGGACTGGGCCATCAAGGCGTTGTCGGCGCTGACCAGGGAGCTGTGCACCTGGCTTTGCATGACCGAGCGAAAGCCGAAAAGGCGGCACATCGTGGGCACACGCTAGCAAGGCCGGCGGGCGACGTCGATCACCCCCGGGCCGTGCGCGCAAAGGGCTCAGTCTTCGTAGGGAACGAAGTCCTCTTTCGAGGCGCCGCAGTCGGGACAAGCCCAGTCCTCGGGGATGTCCTCGAAGGCGGTGCCGGGGGCGATGCCCTCGTCGGGGATGCCTTCGGCGGGGTCGTAGATGAAGCCACAGATCTCGCAGATGTACTTTTTCATGCTGACTCGCGCTCACGCGCAACCAAGATGCGCTGGGGATCTCGAAGGGAGGCTCAGCCGGCCCAGCTCAAGACCTGCTCGACCGCGCCTTGGATGCCGGCGGCGACCCCCTTGGGGCTCGCGTCGTACATGTACGCCGGCGCGGTGACGATCTTGTGGTCCGCGTCGACGATCACCTCGTCGACCGGGCAGGCGGCGTGCTGGGAACCCAAGCTCTCGATCGCGGCGGCCGTGCCGGCGTCGTCGCCGATCGTCAGCTTGGCCTCGCCGCCAAAGCTGCGCAGCGCAGCCGCGAGCACGGCGGGCGCGATGCAGACGGCGCCGATCGGCTTTTGGGCCTCGTAGGCGGCCTTCAGCGCGGCGACCAGATCCGCCTCGACTTCGGCCTCGGCCCCGGCGACGGCGAAGTTCGAGAGG
>JAUIJR010000154.1 GCA_030431075.1 Polyangia bacterium
CTTGCATACGGCGGTGTCGGCGTTGGCGGAGCCGTTGTCGCACTCCTCGTCGCCCTCGGTGATGCCGTTGCCGCAGCTGGGCATCTCGCAGACGTCGTCGACGCAGCTCAAGCCGGTGGCGCAGGTGTTGCCAGTGGCACAGGCGCAGCCCTCGGAGCCGGGGGCGCAGCCATCGCCATCGCCGTCGCCGTCACCGTCACCGTCGCCATCTCCGTCGCCGTCGCCCGTGCTCGTCGAGCTCGAACTCTCGCTGGTCGAAGCGGTCGAGTCGCTCGAAGCTTCGGAGGAGGCGGATGAGCTCTCGCTCGTCTCCTCGTCGCCGCTCCCTCCGCCCGTGCAGGCGAGCGGAAAGGTGACCAGGGGAAGGATGAAAAGTAGACGGGGCAGTGACATGGTGTAATCGTCCGCGGGTTAGTTGGTGCACCAGTTCGTGGTGCTGCTGAACTGGCAGTAGTCCTCGCTGTTGCCCGGGCTCAGGCAGCCCCCACCCAAGATGTAGTTGTACATAGGATCGGATCCACAGCTGAGGTCGTCGGGGCCGACGGCGGCCGAGTCGTTGCAGCCCGTCACGTCGCTGCCGATGCCTTCACAGCCCGCATTCGGGCCGTAGCACACGGTGCAGGCGATGATGGCGTGGCTCTCACTTTCGCAGTCGGCCTGCGAACTCAAGCACCACTGCGCCGCCCCGGTCGGGCAATCGCTTCCTGGCTGGTTGTAGCAAAAGGTCTCGGGCGAGCAGAACTCGGAGCAACCATCGTTGGAGATGGTGTTGCCGTCGTCGCAGGCCTCGTGGCTGGCGTCGATGCCATCGCCGCACTCGGCGGGCTCACAGGCGTTCGTACAAAAATCGGTGTTGACGGTGTTGTTGTCGTCGCAGCCTTCGCTCGCGCCGTCGAAGCCGTCACCGCAGGTGGTGATGCTGCAGTTGGCCCGGCAGTCGCTGGCGTTGGTGACACCGTTGTCGACGCCGTCGTCACAGGCTTCGGTGCCCTCGATGACACCGTTGCCACACACGGGGGTGATACAGCTGTTGGGGCAGCTGTCGGTGTTGATGTCGTCCCCGTCGTCGCACTCCTCGCACTCGGGGCCGGTGCAGTCGGTCTCCCATACGAAACCGTCGCCACAGGTGGCGTCCTGGCAGGTGGTGGGGCACGCGTCAGTGTCGTCGCTGTTGGCGTCGTCGCAGGTCTCACACTCGGGTCCGGTACAGCCGGAGGTCCAGATGTAGCCGTCGCCGCAGGTGGCATCCCGACAGCCGATGCAGTCGTCGGTGGTGTCGGTGTTCTGGTCGTCGCACTCTTCGCCGGCGGCGGTCTGCACGACGCCGTCGCCACAGGTGGCGAGGACGCAGGTGTTGGAGCACTGGTCGTCGTTGATCTGGTTGCCGTCGTCGCACTGCTCGGTGCCGCCGGTGTAGCTGTCGCCGCAGGTGGTGATGACGCAGTCGGTGCGACAGATGTTGCCGCCGCCGTTGAGACCGCCGTTGTCGCACTCCTCGCAGTCGCTGCCGCTACAGCCGGTGCTCAGGACAAAGCCGTCACCGCAGGTGTTGGACTGGCAGGTGTCGAGACAGTCATCGGTGTTGTCGTCGTTGCCGTCGTCGCACTCCTCGCCGGTCTGGACGACGCCGTCGCCGCAGTCGGCCGAGACACAGTTGTCGCAGCCGTCCGAGGGATCGGTGTTTTGGTCGTCGCAGCTCTCGCCCGGGCCGACGTAGCCATCGCCGCAGACTTGGTCGGTGCAGTCGGACTTGCACACGGCGGTGTCGGCGTTGGCGGAGCCGTTGTCGCACTCCTCGTCGCCCTCGGTGATGCCGTTGCCGCAGCTCGGCATCTCGCAGACGTCGTCGACGCAGCTCAAGCCGGTGGCGCAGGTGTTGCCGGTGGCACACGCACAGCCCTCGGAGCCGGGGGCGCAGCCGTCACCGTCGCCGTCGCCGTCCCCATCACCGTCGCCGTCGCCGTCCCCATCGCCATCGCCCGTGGTCGTGGTCGAACCACTCTCGCCCGTGCTGCTGCTGCTCGTGCCTTCGCTGTCGGTCGACTCGGAGCTCGAGCTCTCGTCGTCGGTCGCCGTGGTGTCACCTTTGCACGCAGGGGAGACGGCAAGCAGGCAGAAGAAAGGTAAGGGACGAACACCAAATTTTCGAAGCACGGGAACCTGTGGCGCTGAAGCCGCGGTCCGGAGTGTACCCCGAAGCCGACAGCTTCCGAAGCACTACTCAGTGCGCGCGCCCACCGGGGCCCTTCACCAAAGGTCGATAAAGGGCAGATCCTCGCCCATCTCGCCTGCGTTGTCCCCGCGCGAGCGGGTGTCGCCTTGGCCGAGCTGCCCTTTGGCGTTGCTTCCCCAGCATTTGACGAGGCCCGGCGTGGGGCCGCCGTCGAGGCGGGCGCAAGAAAAGCCGTTGCCCAAGGCGAGACCGACGACGGAGATCCCCGGCCCGAGATCGACCGCGGGCAGCGCGTCGCCCATCTCGCCGTTTTGATCACCGCGCGCGTTTTGGTCGCCGAGGCCCAAGGCGCCGCCGCCGTTGAAGCCCCAGCAGTGCAAGCTTCCGTCGTCGAAGTAGGCGCAGCTGTGGCCGAAGCCGGCGGCGATCCCCGCGATGCTTCCGCCGCCGAGGTCGACGGCGGGCAAGGCCGCGCCCATCGAACCCGGGCTGCCGCCGCGCGGCTGGGTGTCCCCGAGTCCGAGGCCCCCCGCGTCGTTGTCGCCCCAGCACTTGAGCGCGCTGCCGACCAGCGCGCAGCTGTGTGACCAGCGGGTCGAAAGGGCCGACACTTGGCCGTCGAGATCGACGGCGGGCAAGGCCGCGCCCATCTCGTCGGCCTCGTCGCCGCGCGCGTCGTTGTCTTCGAGGCCGAGCTGCCCGTCTTGGTTGTAGCCCCAGCACTTGAGGCCGCCGCCTTCGAGGCGTGCGCAGACTTGCCGGGCCTCGCAGCTCAGGTCGACGGCCGTGCCGCCGAGCTCGATCGAGGGCAGGGCGCTGCCCATCTCGCCGGCCGCGTCGCCGCGGGCTTCGGTGTCGCCTTGGCCGAGCTGGCCTTGGGCGGCGCCACCCCAACACTTGAGCTCGCCGCCCTCCGACAAGGCGCAGCTGTGGCCGGCGCCGGCGCAGATGTCGGCGATCGGATCCCCGAGTCCGGTGTCGATGGGGGCCAGGGCGTCGCCCATCTCGTCGGCATCGTCGCCGCGTGCTTTGGTGTCGCCTTGGCCGAGCTGGCCGCTCTCGTTGCGGCCCCAACACTTGAGGCTGCCGTCGTCGAGCAGGGCGCAGGTGTGGTCTTGGCCGGCTGTGAGTCGGGTGGCCGTGCGGCCCTCGCCGAGGTCGACGATCGGCAAGTCGAAGCCCATCTCCTCGGGCTCGTCGCCGTGGCGATCGACGTCGCCGAGGCCGAGCTGGCCGTAGGCGTGGTCGCCCCAGCACTTGACTTGTCCGGTGATGTGGCGCGCGCACACGTGGGAGGCGCCGGCCACGATCTCGACCACCTCGACGTTGGGCGCCGTGGGATCAGGCTCGCAGCTGCCGCCGAAGGCGCACGAAGTTCCGGGCCCACATTCGCCGCAGCTCTCGCCACAGACCAAGTCCGGGCCGCACTCGCGCGAGCCGCAGACGGCCGCCTCGGGGCAGGCCGCGCCCACCATCTCGCAGGCCTGGTCCGCGTTGCAGGCCTCGCCGTTGTCGCAGGTGCCGCACACGTTGCCGCAGATCGGATCGAAGCCGCACTGCAAGTCGCTGCAGTCACCATCGAGGGGGCAGCTGATCGGGTCGCCCTTGGTGTCGAGGCGCGGGTTCCACTCGCGAAAGACACCGGCGCGGTCGTCGGGTCCGAGCAGGGCCACGCGCAAGCCGGCGAGGTCATTCTCGTCGGCGTTGGCCGCCACGGCCACGGGGATCGTGATGAGCCACTTGCCCGGATCCGAGGCCGCCGCCGGCAAGGCCTCGACCTCGGCTTTGAGCCAGCCGTCGATCCCGTCGATGACCAAGGCGGCCGCGAGGATCTCTTCGCGCGGGGAGTAGTTGGTGGTGATCCGCAGGTTCGCGATCTGCCCGGGGCGCACGACCTCGGGGGCGTCCAAGCTGGCGATCTGGGGCGCCGCGTCTTCGCTGGGATCGCCGGTGGGAATCGGCGTGCTCTGAGGCTCGGCGCCGTCGACGGAGATCACCGGCTCGGCGTCGCCGAAGTCCTCGTTGCGGCACGCGGCGCTGCCGAGGAGGACGACGGCGAGAGTGGCGAGTCCCCAGGCGCGCAGACGCGAGGACCGGGGGGAGAGGGCGCGAAGATTCCTGACCATCGACTAGAGGTCCGTAAAGGGGAGGGCGTTGCCCATCTCGCCGGGCTCGTCGCCGCGGGTTTGGGTGTCGCCGACACCGAGTTGACCGCTCAAGTTGAAGCCCCAACATTGCACGCGACCGTTGTCGCTGAGCGCACAGGTGAAGTCGGCGCCGGCCACCATCTGCGTGAGGGCGAGGCCGGAGAGGACGGCGGGCTCGAGGTTTTGGCCCATCGTGCCCGGGCGCGCGCCACGGCCCTCTGCATCGCCGACGCCGAGCGCCCAGGGGTAGCCCCAACAGCGCACCTCGTCGTCTTCGAAGCGGGCACAGGTGTGGCGATCGCCGGCGCTGAGCTCTTCGATCTCGCCGTCGCGGCCGAGCTCCAAGGCGGGGAGTTGGTCGGGGGTCGAGTCGGGCGTGTCGCCGAAGACCAGGTCGCTTTCGAGACCGAGGTTGCCCCAAAAACCCTGCCCCCAGCACTTGACGCTGTCGTCGTCGAGAACCACGCAGCTGTGGTGGCTCCCGGTGGTGATGAGCCGCGGTGTACGGCCAGCGCCCAGGGGGACGGCCACCAAGTTGCTGCCCATCTCGTCGGGGTCGTCGCCGCGGTTTTCGGTGTCGCCGACGCCGAGCTGCCCCCAGTCGTTGCGACCCCAGCAGTACATCGCCGAGCCGACGCGGGCGCAGGCGAAGTGACGCCCGCAGTGAATCGACGCCGCCGCGCCGGGCAGGTCGATCGTGGCGAGGCTCGAACCGAGCTCGCCCGGTTGATCGCCGCGCGCATCAGTGTCGCCTTGGCCGAGCTGGCCGAAGCCGTTGGCCCCCCAGCAGGCGACCTCGCCGTCGCCGTCGAGGGCACAACCGAACTGGCCGCCCAAGCAAAGGGCCTCGAGGTTGCCGATCGGCAGCTCTACATCGATCAGGGCGCCGGGGAGCTCGCCGGCTTGATCGCCGATGGTCTTGGTGTCGCCGCGACCGAGTGCGCCGGCCGTGCCGTCTCCCCAGCAGCGCAGCGCGCCGTCGCTCGTCTCGACGCAGCTGTGGGCGTCGCCGAGCGCGAGCAGCTGAGCCTCGCCGCCCACGTCGGCCAGGGCGAGGCCTTCGCCGAGCTCGCCGCTTTGGTCGCCGCGATGTTCGAGGTCGCCGACGCCGAGCTGTCCGCCGGCGTTGTGCCCCCAGCAGGCGACCTGGCCGTCGTCGAAGATGGCGCAGTTGTGATCACGGGTCGCACCCGCGCCGAGGCGGCTGACGAAGGCGCCTTGCGTGGTCGTGCACACGCCCGCGTCGCTGCACTGCTCGCCCGGGCCGCAGCTGCCGCAGTCGGTGCCGCACACGGGGTCCGGGCCGCACGCGCGGCTGCCACAGACGGCGGCGTCGGGGCAGGCGTTGCCGATCGACTCACACACGCCCGCGGCCGAGCACGCTTGCGCGGCCGAGCAGTCTCCGCAGCTGGTGCTGCACACGGGGTCGGCCCCGCAGGCGAGCGCTTCGCAGTCCGCGTCGCCCGGGCAGTTGACCAGCGGTGCGTCGGGATTCAGCTCCGGGTTCCAGCTTTGGTAGGCGCCGGCGCTTTGTCCGGGGCCGAGCAGGGCGACCGAGACGCGGGCGACCGCGCTGTCGGTGAAGGCCTCGGCCACGGTGACCGGCACGGTGATCACCCACTTGCCGGGATCCGAGACGGTGGCCGGGCTCGGGTTGGGCTCGGCCAAGAGCCAGCCCTCGACACCCTCGATCACCAGCGCGACGCCGACGATGTCCTCGGCCACCGGAAAGTCGGTGACGATGCGCAAGGTGACGATCTGCCCGGGGCTGACGATCTCCGGCGCGTGCAAGGCGGTGATCTGTGGGCGCGAGCCGTCGTTCGCATCACCGGTCGGGATGGGCGTGTTTTGGGGCGTCGCGCCGTCGACGTTGACGGCCGGCACGGCATCTTCGGGCGAGGGCTCCGCCGGACACGCGCTCGCGCCGACCCACAGGGCCAAGCTCAGCGCCTTCGCCAAGGCGGACACCGGGCGAGCGCGGCGATCGGATTTCCTGCGAGCCATGGGCATCGGCGCCGCGATGCTATCACCGGCTGGCGCGGCGAGGGCTCGCGCGGGGCGGTCCTCGTTCGCTGGAGCCAAGCTCCCCCCGAAGGCCCCCGAGAGCCATGTTTTTCGAGTACACCTGGCCCGGTGTCCGAGCTTCCCCGCGTGCTCGCCGTGGTGGGTCCCACCGCGACCGGCAAGAGCGATGCCGCCATGGAGCTGGCCGCCGCAACCGGTGCACGGATCTTCGCTTGCGATTCGGTTCAGGTCTATCGCGGCCTCGACATCGGATCAGCCAAGCCGAGCGCGGACGATCGCCGCCGCGTGCCGCATGCCTTGATCGATCTCGTCGATCCCGACGAGGAGTTCAGCGCCGGTCGCTACGCGAGTCAGGCGCTCGAGCTGCTCGAGGGCGACGCGATCGCGCCGACGATCCTGTGCGGAGGGACGGGCCTTTATCTGCAAAGTCTCGCGTGGACGCAGAGCATCGACGCCAGCGGGGATCTCTCACGCGAGGATCCGCGTCGCCGCGAATTCGAAGCGCACTGGGAAGCACGCGAGGCCGCTGCGCCCGGCGCGGTCGCGCGTGAACTCGCGCGGCGCGACGCCGCGACCGCCGCGGGCATCCACGAAAAGAACGTCGTTCGAGCCATGCGTGCGCTTTGGCTGTGCGAGCGATTGGGCCAACCGGTGAGCGAAGTGCGTGCGCAAAACCCCCCACGCCTGCGCATCGATCTGCGCTGTGTGTACATCGAAGCCCCCGCAGAGCGCCTTCGTGCCCAAATTGAGGCACGTTGCGACGCGATGATGGCCAAGGGCTGGCTCGGCGAGGTAGAGAAGCTGCTGGCGGCCGGCTATCATCCGGCCCTCAAGTCCATGCGCAGCCTCGGCTACAAGCAGCTTTGCGCCCACCTCGAGCAGGGGGCCGACCTCGACCAAGCGGTCGACGACATCAAGCGAGAGACTTGGGCCTACGCGCGCCGTCAACGGACCTGGTTTCGCCACCAGCTGCCCGAGGCGCGGACCACCCGGGTCGAGCGCTTCGCCGATCTCGCCCCGACCGAGCGCCGCTCGCTCGAGCACTTCGTCCTCGGCAAAGAAGGCCTCGCATGAGCACCCGCGTCCTCGAATTCGAACGCCCCATCGTCGAGCTCGAAGGCAAGATCCGCGAGCTCAAGCTCCTGCTCACGGGCGGCGACGAGGGCATGGCGGCCGAGATCGAGCGCCTCGAGAAAAAGGCCCGCGAGCTCCGCGAGGAGCGCTACGCCTCCTTGTCGCCCTGGGAGCAGCTGCAGATCGCCAAGCACCCGGACCGGCCCTACACCCTCGACTACGTCGGTGAGATCACGAGTGATTTTTGCGAGCTCAGGGGCGACCGCGCCTTTGCGGACGACCCGGCCATCGTCGGCGGTCTGTGCCGGGTCCGCGGCCGGCGACTCATGGTGATGGGCCACCAAAAGGGCCGCAACACCAAAGAGAACGTGCTGCGGAACTTCGGCATGGCGCGGCCCGAGGGCTACCGCAAGAGCCAGCGCCTCATGAAGATGGCCGAGCGCTTCGGGCTGCCGATCTTGTGCTTCATCGACACGGCCGGCGCCTACCCGGGCATCGGTGCCGAGGAGCGCGGCCAAGCCGAGGCCATCGCGGCCAACCTCGAACTCATGGCCTCGCTACGTGTGCCGACGATCTCCGTCGTCATCGGCGAGGGCGGCTCGGGCGGCGCGCTGGCCATCGGCCTGACCGATCGCATCTTGATGCTCGAGCACTCGGTCTACTCGGTGATCTCGCCGCGCGGCTGTGCCTCGATCCTCTGGAAGAACGCCGAGGCCGAGCAGACCGCGGCCGAGCAGCTGCGCATGACGGCCCTCGATCTTCAGAACTTGGGGATCTGCGACGAGATCATCCCGGAGACGACCGGCGGTGCGCACCGTGGCCTGACGACCACGGCCGCCGCCCTCGAAGACGCGATCGTCCGTCACTTCGACGAGTTGGGTCGCATCGACGAGCCCACGCGCACGCGTCAGCGCTACGAGAAGTTTCGACGGATCGGCCACATCGAAAAGGCCTGACGTGTTTGCCCACCTGCTCTTGCTGACGGTGGTGCTCCTCGGCATCCACCTCGTCCGCATCGTCCGCGGCCATGAGGCCCTCGGGCGCTTGTACCTGCTGTGGTTGGCGAGCTTGTTGGCCGCCGCCGCGATCGCGGTCTTCGACGACGATCGTTTCGTCGGTGGGGTGGCGATCGGGCTGACCGTCATCTCCGTCATCCTCCCGTGGATGCTCGAGGCCGGCGCGCGCGCGGCCTTCTCGGCCCACCGCTTGGTCCTCGCCGTCGAGCTCTCCCGCTGGCGCGCCGTCTTGATGCCGGGCGCGATGCTGGGCACCCGCATGCCCTTGCTCGAGGGCCTCGCCGTGCTCGAGCGCGAAGGGGTGGACGCGGCCCTCAATCACTTTCGCGGGCTGGCCAACGAGACCGAGGACGAAGACGCCTTGCGCAGCATCGACGAGCAGATCGTCTCGATGCTCTTTTATGGAGAGCGCTGGCGCGACGCCATCTCCCACTACGAGCGCCGCTTCAGCCCCGGCTACGCGGCCTTGCGCCCCGCCTTGGCGCTGGGCTTGCTGCGCGCCTACGGCGAGGCCGGTCAGCTCGAGCGAGCGGCCGGCTTGATGCGCGCCCTCGAAGAGGGGCCCTTTTCTCGCGACCCACGCGCCGCCGAGATGCTGGGCCAAGCCCGCTTGACCTTCTTGGCCTACGTCGGGGCGACCGGCACCTTGGCGTGGATCAGCGACCACGAGCGTTTCGAGGAGCTCGGCTTGTCCGAGGCGGCGGCCGCCTTTTACCGGGGGGTGGCCCTCGGGCGCGCCGGCGAGGTCCAGCAAGCCGAGTCGACCCTGCGCTCGGTCGAGAGCCTCGCGGGCCCGAGCGACGCGCGCTTGACCATGTCGGCGAAGCGCCGCATCGAAGCCCTCGGTGAAGGTGCCCTCGAGCTCGAGCCCGAGCTTCGCAGCTACGCCCAGGGGGTGGCCCAACGCCTGATGAGCCTGCTGCGCGCCGCCCCCGGCTGGCGATTGCATGGCCGTCGCACCTGGGTGACCTACGCGCTCATCATGGCCTTGGCGGGTGTCTACGGCGTGGTGCTCTCCCTCGACGGAGGCGGCCCGGGGCTCGTGCGCCTCGGCGCCATGACCCGCGAGCTGTGGGCGGCCGGCGCGTGGGAGCGAAGCTTGACCTCGCTGTGGCTTCACCACGACCTGCTCGCCTTGTTGGCCAGCGCTTACGCCTTGTGGCTCAGCGGTCAGCTGGTCGAGCGGATCTTTGGGCCGGCGCGCATGTTCTTGTTGGCCTTCGTGCCGCCGGCGGCCGGCACCCTGGTCGGCGCGTGGGTCAGCCCGCAGCTGATCGTGCCCTCGGGCGCGAGCTTGCTGACGCTCTCGGTCCTCACCGGCGCGTTGTGGACGCTCTTGCCGAGCCGCACCCCGGGCTTGGCCGCCCGGGCGCGCCGCAACTTGGTGGTGACACTGAGCGCCTTGGCCTTGATCACGCTCTTGATGATCTTGCCGGCCTCGCTCGGCTCGCCGACCTCACCGTGGGCGGTGCTGACCACGGTCATCGCCTCGGGGGCGGTGGTGCTGACGGCCCCGGTCGAGCGCCCGGGGAGTATCACGCAGCGCCTGGCCGCCCTGGCGGCGATCGTGTTGTTGGGTCTGCAAGCTTTCGCCTGGTGGCGGATGGACCAAAGCCCGCTGCAACAATCCGAGCTCGAAGCTGTGCTCACCTGCGACGCGGGGGGCGTGGCCTTCGAGGCGCCGGCGCGCTTCGAGCCGGTCCGCCCCGACCCCCAAGAGCTCTACGGCCTGCCCATCTACGCGGGGGTGCTCGATCGCCTCGAGCTCGACGCACGCAGCGCGGGCGGGGTGGTTCAGTTGGTGGCGACGCCGCCTTCGAGTGACGAAGGGCTGGCCCTGCTGGCCCACGACGAGGGCTTGTCGCGGCGCGTCGGCGTGACGCAGGCGACCTCGCGACCCGAACTCTTCGCGGCCGACTGGCGCGTGGCCGACCTACGCATCAACGGCCGCGTGATCGCCCGCGTGGTGGAGCGCGAACTCGTCGACGACGACGGTGAGACGCGCGCCGTCCTCAGCTTGGTCGCCGCTCCCGCCGAAGCCCTCGACCACGCCCCCGAGGTCTACGCCGGACTCCTCGAGTCCGCACGCCTCGAAGGCGAGTTCGATGCCGACGCCGCGCCGCGCTGCGTGGCCGCGAACTAGTCTGCAAGCCGGCTCAGGGTCGCGGACATCAAGATGTCGTGGCTAAAGGCAAAGGTCAGCGCCGGGCCGGCGGCGGGCAGCAGCAAGGTCGCAAGGCGTTGGACGCCCTCGGCCTGCGCTCGATAGCCCTCGAGCTCGGATGGGCGCGCGTACAAAACGCGAACCAGCTCGCGTTTTCTCCAGCGCACATAGTCGCGCCACCCGGCCGCCGGGTCGGCGACGTAGGCCCCCGGGGCGCCGAGTTCGGTCGATGATTCGACCGTCGGTGCGTCGGGGGGACCGGCCTGCAAGAAATGCCTCGCGGTGTCCGTGCATCGCAGCATCGGCGAGCTGAACACGCGAGCGGGGCGCAAGCGGCAGCGAGTGCCCAGCTCTTCGCACAGCGAAACGCCGGCCGGCAGCAAAGGCACATCGCGTCGATCCGGGTCGAGGGGGATGGGACCACGGACCGAATGCCGCATCACGATGGCGAGAGAATCTGCACGACCGCCGGCAAAGGT
>JAUIJR010000155.1 GCA_030431075.1 Polyangia bacterium
CTGCCGGCGGTGGCGCTGCGATACTTCAACGTGGTGGGTTCGCGCCAGGACCCGGCCGGACAGTACGCGGCCGTCGTGCCGCGCTGGATCGCCACGCTGGCCCAAGGCGAAGCGCCGATCATCTTTGGTGACGGTGAGACCTCGCGCGACTTTTGCCCCGTCGACAACGTCGTGCAGGCGAACTTGCTCGCCGCCTTTGCCCCCGAAGCCGCCCACGGCCGGGCCTTCAATGTCGCCTTGGGGGGGCGCACGACCCTCAACGAACTCTTCGTCATCTTGCGCGAAGGGATGGCGGCGCGCGGTATCGACTGCGCCGAGACCCAAGCGCGCTACGAGGACTTTCGCGCCGGGGACATCCGCCACAGTCACGCCGACATCTCGGCTGCGCGCGAGGCATTGGGCTATCGACCCACGGTGAGCGTGGCCGAGGCCCTCGGCGCGGCCATGGACGCGCACCTGCTCGAGCTCCAAGGCGAGTCCGGCGCCGACGCCTGAGACGAGAGGCGCGATGGCTCGGGTCTTGTTGCTCGCCTCCTACGCGCCCTCGCTCGTGAACTTTCGCGGGGCCTTGTTGCGCGAGTGGCTGGCTCGGGGTCACGAGGTCTTTGCGGCCGCGCCCCCGCCCGAAGGTGGCGAGGCGATGACGGTGTCGACCCTGCGCAGCTGGGGGGTGCAGTGGCTGCCTTTGCCCTTCGCGCGCAATCGCATCGACCCGATCGGAGACGCGGCCATGGTGCTGCGCCTGACCGGCTTGCTGCGGCGCCATCGCATCGAGCAGATGCTCAGCTACACCCTCAAGCCCAACGTCTTTGGGGCGGCCGCCGCCGCGGCGGCCGGCGTGCGCTCGGCCGGCATGGTGACGGGCCTGGGTTCGGTCTTGCTGGGGCGCGGCTTCACGCGGCGCGTGGCCGAGGGGCTCTTGCGCGCGGCCGGGCGTCAACATCGCTTGTGGTTCGTCCAGAACTTCGACGACCGCGAGGATCTCGTGCGCATGGGGGTCGCCCCGCGCGAGGCCTTCGTGCGCACGATGGGCTCGGGCGTCGACCTCGAACGCTTCGCGCCCCTACCGATGCCGCCGCGACCGGCCGTGCTCATGCTCTCGCGTCTGCTGGCCGACAAGGGCATTCGCAGCTACCTGCGCGCGGCCGAGCGCTTGCGCACGACACACCCCGACTTGCCCCTGCGCCTCGCCGGCATGCAAGACGCGGGCAGCGGCGGGGTACCGCTCGCGGAGATTCATGCCTCACCCGTCGAGTATCTCGGCGCCCTCGCCGACGTGCGCCCCGAGCTCGCGCGCGCCAGCATCTACGCGCTGCCGAGCCATCACGAAGGCACGCCCCGCTCCGTGCTCGAGGCGATGGCCTGCGGGCGCGCGATCGTGACGAGCGACGCGCGTGGTTGTCGCGAGACCGTGTGGCCCGGCGAAAACGGTCTGCGCGTGCCGGTGGGGAACGCCCGCGCCTTGGCCGAGGCCATCGCCCGCCTGGCCGACGACCCGAAGCTGTGCGCGCGCATGGGGGCACGCAGCCTCGAGCTCGCGCGCGAGCACTTCGACGCCAAGGTCGTCGCCCGACAGATCAGCGACGCCCTCGGCTTGTAGATCAATCGGCCCGCACGGCTTCGGCGAGGGCCTGGGCGTAGGCCTGCATCGTCGCGCCGTCGATCGTCGGATGCACCAAGAAGGCCAGGCTCGTCCGGCCGAGCTCGGCCGCGCGCGGCAAGGGGGCGTCGGGGGCGAGCCCCGCGTCGACGAAGAGCCGCTCTTTGTAGATCTCGGGACATGAGCCGCCTTGGGCCCACCAACCGGCCGCGCTCAAGCGCGCGGCGATGCGATCGCGGGCGCCGGGGCCGAGCCGGCCTTCGTCGACGAAGGCGTAGGCCCGGTACCACGCGTGGGTCAGGGCCTCGGGGATGGGCTCGAAGTCGATGCCCTCGAGCTCGCCGACCGTCGCCGCCAAGATCTGGGCGTTGGCCTGGCGAGCCGCTCGCCAGCGCGGGAGCTTGGCCAGCTGAAGGCGCCCGATCTCGGCTTGCATGGCGGTCAGCCGCCAGTTGGATCCCAAGGACTCGACGTACCAACGAAAGCCGGGCGCGTGCTCGCGCTCGTGCACGGCGGACCAGGCCTTTCCGTGGTCCTTGGCCGCCCAGGCGCGGCGAAAGGCGGCCTCGTCGTCGAGGGCCAACAAGCCGCCCTCGCCCCCGCTGCTGATGATCTTGTCCTGGCAAAAGGAGAAGGCGGCCGCGTCGCCCCACGCGCCGGCGGGGCGTCCGGCCCAGGCCGCGCCATGGGCCTGGGCGCAGTCTTCGATGATTGAGATCTGGTGCGCCCGCGCCCAGCGCATGATCGCCGGCATGTCCGGCATCGCGCCGCCGAGATGCACGACGATGGCCGCGCGGGTCTCGGGCGTGCGGGCGGCCTCGAGGGTCTCGACACAGACCTTCTGCCCGGCGGGGTCCAAGTCGACGAATCGAGGTCGACCTCCACGGCTCATCACGCACGAGGCCGAAGCGACGAAAGAGCGCGCCGGCACGAGCACCTCGTCGCCCTCGCCGATCTCGAGCGCAAGCAATGCGGCCTCGAGGGCCAAGGTCCCGTTGGCGAGGGCGATCGCGTGTCGCCGCCCCAGGGCCTCGGCGTAGGCGGTCTCGAAGCGCTGGACCGCGTCACTCGTCCAGTAGTTCACCCGGCCCGAGGCGAGCACGGCGCGCACCGCCTCGATCTCGTCGTCCTCGTAGTGGGGCCAAGGCGGAAGCTTCGAGGCAGCGGCCACGTCGAGAGCATAGCCTCGCGCGCGGCGTCGAACCAAGGCAGCCGCGAACCAGCGCGGCGGAGCCAGCGTCGATACACTGCCGCTCGTGCTGCAAGCCAAGCTCGCCGCGTTGCCTCGCCGGGTCAAGCGACTCGTCTTGGCCAGCGTCGACACCGTCTTGGTGTGCGCATCGGTGTGGGCGGCCTTTGCCTTGCGCTTGGCCGACCCCTGGCCCGCGATGTTGGCCGAGCGCTGGTGGCTGCTGGTGGTGCTGCCCCTCTTGTCCATCCCCGTGTTCGCGATGGGGCGCATGTACGACGCGGTCCTGCGCTACGTGGGACCTCGCTTCGTGTGGGACGTGCTGCGCTCGGTGGCGGTCACGGCCTTGTTCATGCCCCTACTGGTCTTGTTGGCCCAGCGCGCCGACAACTTCTCGCGCTCGGTGGCGATCATCTACGGCATCGTCGCCACTTCGGCCATCACGGGGACCCGCTTCGCCGCCCACGCCTGGCTGCGCCGGGGGCTCACCTCGATGGCCGACGCGGCGGTCATCTTCGGCAGCGGCGACGCGGCCGCCAACTTGCTGGCCTTGTTGCGCGGCAGCGAGCGTCATCGGGTGGTGGCCATGCTCGACGACGACCCCAAGGCGCGCCGCACCATCGTCGGCGGGCTGGCCGTGCACGGCCTCGACGCGCTCCCGGAACTCGTCAAGCGCCACGGCGTGCGCGAGGCCTTCGTCGCCCTCGACGGCCAGCGCGAGCGCAGCGACCTGCGCGAGATCGTCGAGCAACTGATGGACCAGGGCCTGGCCGTTCGGCGCGTGCCGCTGCTTCGGGACCTCGTCGACGGACGCATCCACCTCGACGATGTACGCCCCTTCGCCCTCGAGGAGTTGCTCGGCCGTGATGTCGTGCCCCCGCGCGAGGCCCTCTTGGACCGTCACGTGCGCGGCCGGGTGGTGCTGGTCAGCGGGGCCGGCGGCAGCATCGGCTCGGAGCTGGCGCGTCAATTGGTGCGGCGTGCCCCCAAGGCTCTGTGGCTCTTGGACCACGCCGAGTTCGCGCTGTACCAGATCGAAGCCGAGCTGCGCGAGCTCGCGGCCGAGTTCGGCGTCGAGCTGCACGCCGCGCTCGGTTCGGTGCGCGACGAGAGCAGCTGCGCTCGACTCTTGCGCGAGGCCGGGGTGCAGACCGTCTATCACGCGGCCGCCTACAAGCACGTGCCCATGGTCGAGGCCAACGAGCTCGAAGGCCTACGCAACAACACCCTGGGTACCTGGGCCTTCGCGCGGGCGGCCGTCGAGGCCGGCGTCGATTCTTTCGTGCTGGTCTCCACCGACAAGGCCGTCCGCCCGACCTCGGTGATGGGCGCGTCCAAGCGCTTGGCCGAGTTGGTCTTGCAAGCCCTCGAGCGACGCAGCCCCTCGACCACGTTTTGCATGGTGCGCTTTGGCAACGTGCTCGGCTCCTCGGGCTCGGTCGTGCCCCTCTTTCGCCGTCAGATCGCGCAAGGGGGGCCCGTCACCGTCACCCACCCGGAGGTCATTCGCTACTTCATGACCATCCCCGAGGCGGCCGAGCTGGTCATCCAAGCCGGGGCGCTGGGGGAGGGCGGCGAGGTCTTTGTGCTCGACATGGGGCAGCCGGTCAAGATCGCCGACCTCGCCCGATTGATGATTCGCCTGGCCGGGCGCCGCGAGCGAAGCCCCGAGATCCCGGACGGGGATGTGGAACTCGTCTTCACGGGCTTGCGCCCGGGCGAGAAGCTCCACGAAGAGCTACTCATCGGCGAAGGCGATGGTCGCACCGAGCACCCGATGATCATGCACGCCCGCGAAGTCGAGCTCGCATGGGAGGAGCTCGCGCCGCAGCTCGAGCGCTTGCGTCGTGCCTGCGACGAGGGGCGGGTGGACGAGGCCATGGCCGTGCTCGCGGCGACGGTCGAAGGCTACGGACCGGTCGCCGACGAAGCCCGCGCCGGCTGAGCCCCAAAAAAGAAGAGAGGCGGCACCCGAAGGTACCGCCTCGCTCATTGAAGTCCGTTGCGGACGACCGGCTTAGAGGTCGTAGGGACGGACGGTGCCGCGCTTGTTGGCGCCGGCGCGGGCGATGGCCGCCTCGAGCATCTCGTGGACCTTCTCGGACACGGCTTGGACGAGCTCACCGTCGCTACGGAAGCCGGCGCTGCGCACGACGTCCTTGACCTTCGAGCCGACGACGACGATCTCTTTGGGCTTCTTCTTGGAGGCGGATTTCTTCTTGGCCATTTTCGTTTTCCTTTGGGGTTTTTTCGCTGTCGCGTGAGTGGGAAGTGAGAGGGGCCGAAGGCCCAGATCGGGCTTGGGAGCCCGATCTACGGGCTTTTGGGACCAGATCCGCGTTCATTGTAGGGAACTCGGATCGCCGTACAAGCCGAAAAAGGGCCGAATTCGGCCCTTTTCGACCACTTTTTTCGTCCGAGGGCGCTTTTGGGGCGGAATTCCCTCGGGATCTCGACTTCACAGGCAGCCGCGATTGGCCGCCAGCGCCTCGTCGAGTTTGTCGGGCTGGGGCAGGCCCAGGCCCTCCATCACGCGGGCGAACTCGGCCTCGTCGCGGATCTGCAAGCGCGGGTTGCTGGCGAGTTGTTCGGCCACCGTCGAGTGCGAGCGACCTTTGTAGTCGTGGCCGGGCCACAGCTGCATCTCTCCGGGCAAGCTGTGCAAGCGCTGCAAGCTGCGAAAGGCCAAGCGGGCATCGCCCCCCAAATCCGTGCGCCCGCTCGCGCCGAGCAAGACGGCGTCACCGGTCAAGATGCGATCCGGCAAGAGCAAGGCGACGCAGTCCAAGGTGTGGCCGGGCATCGTCCAGACTTTCACTTCGAGTTCGCCGAGGGTGAGGCTGTCGCCTTCGTGCAGGTGGAGGTCGACGCAAGGGGCGACGGCGCTGTGGTGCATGCCCATGCGACAGCCGGTCAGCTCCTTGAGGCGCTTCGAGCCCGAGAGGTGATCGGCGTGGGTGTGGGTCTCGATGGTGTAGACCAGCTTCAGGCCGCGCGACTCGAGCTCGGCGATGTAGTGGTCGACGAGATCGCGACGCGGATCGACGATCATCGCTTGGCCGCTGGCCTTGTCGGCGACCAGGTAGCACTTGCAAGGGCCAGCCGCGTTGAGCTGCGCGAAGACGAAGGCCGCGGACTCGGGGGCGTGCGTGGCCTGGCTGGCCGCCGACTGCTCGGACTCCATCCAGGTGTCGTTGCAGCGCCCGGCGAACTCGGCCGAGATGCCCTCACGTTTGACCCGGTAGCTGCCCACCCAGCGGCGCTCGCACAAGGCGGACACGCCCTCGACGAAGCGGGCGACGTCGTCCATGTCGTTGTAGATGCCAAAGGAGGCCCGGGTGGCGCCGGGCGATGCCCCCGGCTCGGCGCTGTAGCCCCCCTGTTGAGCGAGCAGGCGGTCGACGTAGACGTGCGCACAAAAGCGGCCGTTGCGACAGGCGAGGGCGTGCTCTTCGCTGAGCACGGCCGCGGCCAGCTGGTCCGAGATGCCCTCGACGTTGAAGCTGATCACACCCAGGCGCGCGTCCGGATCCGAGGGGCCGTAGATGGTCACGCCCTTCAGGTCGCGGATCCCCTCGAAGGCGGCGCGGGTCAGCTCTCGCTCGTGCTCGCGCACGCGCTCCATGCCGACCTCGTCCAAGAATCGCATCGCCTCGGCGAAGGCGATCACGCCGCCGATGTTGGGCGTGCCGCCTTGGTGCCGGTCGGGGGAGCGCACGAACTCGGCGCCCATCTTCGAGACCCGCGAGGCCGTGCCGCCGCCCGGGAGGTAGGGGGGCGCTGCGTCCATGAGCGAGCGCGGGCCGTATAAAAAGGATGCACCGAAGGGCGCGTAGGCCTTGTGGCCGGCCGCGGCCACGAAGTCGATGTGCTCGGGGTGGTCGGGATCTCTGACGTCGATCGGCGCGTGGGCGAGCAGCTGGGCGCAGTCGGCGAGCACGCGTGCGCCGTGCTCGTGGGCCAAGCGGGCCACCGCGTGCAGGTCCGGCATCCAGCCCGTCACGTTGCTCGCCCCGGTGAGCGCGACGAGCTTGACCTCGTTGCCCGAGAGCAGGGCCTCGAGCTGCTCCATGTCCAAGCTGCCGTCGGGGCGCACGCGGACCCGCAGCACCGGGCCGCGCTGGCGGTGGGGCAGGTCGTTCGAGTGGTGCTCGAGCTCGGTGACGATCACCTTGCCGGGCACGCCCGCCATCACGTGGCTGGCCAGGTCGATGGCCTGCGTGGTGTTGGTCAAAAAGACCACGCAGCCGCGCTCGAGGTCGCCACCGATGAAGTCCGAGGCGACGTAGTAGCAGTCGTCGAAGCGCTCGGTCGCCTTGCGCGAGAGCAGGTGGGTGCCGCGATGGATGTTCGCGTACTCGTCGGCCATGAAGGTCGAGTAGCGCTCGAGCACGCGGCTGGGGGTGTGGGTGCTCGCCGCGTGGTCGAGGTAGACCAAGGCTCGCTCGCCGCGGCCCATCACGGGCACGCGTCGACGCACGATCGGAAACTCGGCCCGGATGTCGGCCCAGCTCAGCCCCGTGGCCGCATTGGGCACCGCGCAGCTCTCGTTGCCGGTGACCAGCGGCAGCCCGGCTGCGCGCCAGGCCAGCATCCCCCCGCGCAAACTGCTGACCGCGCGGTAGCCCATCTTTTGGAGCACGTCGCAGGTCAGCGCCGAGCGGTGCCCGGCTTCGCACAGCACGACCACCGGCGCGTCGAGCTCGGGCAGCAGGTCGCGGACATGCTTTTCGACGATCCCGCGCGGCAAGGTCAGCGCGCCTTTGAGGGTGCCGGTCGCCGTCTCTTCGGCCTCGCGGACATCGAGCAGCGCCAGGGGCTTGGCCTCGCGCGCCTGGCCGCTGAGGCGGGCGTTGAGCTCGGTCGCTTCGATCTGCTCGACGCGGGTGAGGGCATCGCGGACCAAGTCGAGGTAGCTCGCTGCGTCGGCCATCGATCGAGGTACTACGACAGGCGACCGGACAATCCCAGGGGGTGATTGCGCCGAGCTTTGGAGCGAGGGCGGGGCGCGAGGATGCGCGGCGGGCGGCTGCGGCCTCGCGACGGTGTTCATCGCCCACCGGCGCCGCGCGCCGGGCCGCCCGCGTGGCCGGACCCGAACACGACACCGAGATCTCCTCGGGCCTGTGCACCTGCGCAGGCCTCGGCCGCCGAGATCGAGGCCCAAAGGGGGTCCAGCGGGGCGCTTGGCCGCTTTTTTTTGCTTTGGGGTGGGGACCTGTATGTCCAGATGTGAGCCCGCGCGAGTTCCGATCTTCGGCGCACGCACCCGGCCGGAAAGTCAGCCCGTGTCCAAGTCCCGCACCGCCTCCCAAAGCGCCATCCGCCGCCGCCGCGCGCCGGCCTCGAGCGCGCGCGCGGGTCGAGGACGAGACCGCAAGCAAAGCTCGGGGCGAAACACCCGTCGCTCGGCCGGCCGCGCCAACGCGCGCCGTCAATCGGCCGACAAAGCCCACGCCGAGGACGCACCACGGACCCGCAGCGCCTTGCGACGCCCGCGTCGAGAGCGGCCGCGTCTGCGCGCGCTGGCCCGCGCCGGCGCCAAGTTCTCGCTGGTCGCCGGCATCATCTCCGGCGCCATCTGGGGGGCCCACGAGGCCTACGACTACGCGACCACCTCGCCGCGCTTCGAAGTGCGCGCGCTGATCTTCGAGCCCACTGCGCACCTCGACGACACCGAGCTGCGGCGCCGCTTGGGCCTCGAGCGTGGCACCAACATCTTGGCCCTCGAGCCCGAGGCGCTGGCCGCCCAAGTGCTCTCGCACCCCTGGGTGGCCGAGGCGCAGGTCATCCGTCATCTGCCCGACACCCTCGAGGTCCGCGTGGCCGAGCGAGAGGCGCGGGCCGTGGCTTTGCTCGGAGACTTCTTTTTGGTCGACGACGCCGGGCGCCCCTTCAAGCGGGCCGACCGGGGCGAGCGCGGCCAGCTGCCCATCGTCACCGGGATCAGCCGCGCGGACTATCTGGCCCAACCCGAGGCCGCCCGCGTGCGCATCGCCAGCGCCATCGAGGCCATCCATCTCTACGACCAAAAACAGCGCCCCCGCCTCGGCGAGGTGCACCTCGAAGCCGAAGGTGGACTCACCTTTTATACGGCCGAGCAGGGCACCCGCTTGCGACTGGGTCGCAACTCGGTACAGCGCGGCTTGAGCCGCTACGACGCCCTGCGGGCCGCCTTGGGGGCGCGCGCCGACAGTCTGGAGGTCGTACATCTCGACGCCGAGACCCGCCCGGGCGAGCGCGATCGCATCGTCGCCCGCTTCGCCGACCCGGCCACCGAGCGCGGCTTGATCGCCGAAGCGCAGCTGGCGATGGCCGAGTCCCAGGCGACCGAAGAACTCAGCCCCGAGCCCGAGGCCCCGGCCGGCAAGCTCGAGGAGCGCCGCATCCCCCACTACTGAACCCGAGAGTTTCCCCCCCGAGCTCCCCCCACCGCGAAACACGAAGAAGAGAAAGAGCCCATGGCTGAAGTCGGAGAAGTCATCGTCGGATTGGATATCGGCACCACGAAGGTCGCCGCCATCATTGGCGAGGTGACCGCGTCGGGCGTGGACATCATCGGCGTGGGCACCAGTCCCTCCGAGGGTCTGCGCGACGGCGTCGTCGTCAACATCGAAGCCACCACCAACTCGATCGCCGCGGCGATCCACGAGGCGGAGCAGATGGCCGCCGTCGACGTGCGCTCGGTCTACGTGGGGACGGCCGGCGGACACATCCAGGGCTTCACCAGCTTGGGTCAGGTCTCGATGCGCAACCGCGAGGTGACCGACGCCGACGTGGCCCGCGTGCTCGACCAGGCCAAGGCGGTCAACATCCCGCTGGATCGCCAGATCATCCACACCTTGCCCCTCGAGTACATCATCGACGGCCAGGGCCAGATCTTCGATCCCATCGGCATGAGCGGCGTCCGCATGGAGGTGCGCGCGCACGTGATCACGGCCGCCGTCACCTCGGTGCAAAACATCGTGAAGTGCTGCGAGCGCGCCGGCCTCGACGTCATCGAAGTCGTCCTCGAGCCGCTGGCCTCGGCCACCGCCGTCTTGCACGACGACGAGCGCGACCTGGGCGTGGTGCTCATCGACATCGGCGGCGGCACCACCGACATCTCGGTCTACGCCGAGGGCACCAACGTCTTCACCTCGGTCATCGTGATGGGCGGCCACCGCGTCACCCAAGACGTCGCGCACTGCTTGCGCACGAGCGTCGGCGAGGCCGAGACCCTCAAGCGCGAGAACGGCTGCGCCTTGGTCAGCATGCTCGAAGGCGACGAGACCATCGAGGTCCCGGGCGTCGGCCCCCGTCCGCCCCGAAGCTTCGAGCGCCGCTTTTTGGCCGAGGTCATCGAGCCTCGCATCGAAGAGATCTTCTTGCTGGCCCAACAAGAGCTGGTCAACTCCGGCTTCATGGAGCTGGCCGCCTCGGGCATCGTCTTGACCGGCGGCGCCTCCCAGATGAAGGGCATGTGCGAGATCGCCGAGGACATCTTCCAGATGCCCGTGCGCGTGGGGAACCCGGTCTCGGGTTCGAGCCGCAAGCACGGCGTTGGCCTGACCGAGGGCGGCTTCGCCGGGGTCATCCGCGACCCTCGCTACGCCACCGGTGTGGGCTTGGTCCTGCACGGGGCCCGTGAGGATCTGCCCGAGCAAAGCTTGGTGCACGAGGTCGCCCCGCGCGTCCGAGACCGCGGCCCGAGCGTCGCCCGCCGCCTCTTCGAGCGCGTGCGCGAGATGTTCTGAGCCGGTCGACGACTGGCCCCTGCTTTGCCCCTTTGGTGGGAGCCCGGCGCGTGATTAGATGCGCCGATGTCCGAGCTCGCCGCCAAGTTCCGCACGCCCGACGGCACCGACTTGTACGTCGACCGCTGGGCGCCCGAAGGGGAGGTCGAGTTCGTCGTCGTCGTCGCGCACGGCGGGGCCGAGCACGTCTCGCGCTACGCCTTCATGGCCGAGCGCTGGAACGCCCAAGGTGGCTACGTCTTCGGGCCCGACCACCGTGGGCAGGGGCGCTCGGGTGGCAGCCCCGGTCACGTCGACGGCTTCGAGACCTACGCGGCGGACCTGCACGCCTTGATGCTGGACACCGCGGCCAAAGACCCGAGCTTGGCCCCCAATCGCGTGCCCTGGTTCTTGTTCGGCCACTCGATGGGCGGCCTGATCTCATTGACCTACCTGCTCGACCATGCGGCCGACGGCGGGCGCGAGCTGCCCTTGCGCGGCGCGATCATCAGCGCGCCCTTGCTCGGCTTGACCATGAAGGTCCCGCTGGTCAAACGGCTGGCCGCCAAGC
>JAUIJR010000687.1 GCA_030431075.1 Polyangia bacterium
GCCACCGAAGATCTGCTCGCTGAGCTGCTCGAAGACCGCATCGGAGAGCGAGCGGCGAGAGACCGGTTGAAAGCCCACGGCGCGGGTCTACCGCTGCGTGGACATAAGGTCAAGTGGTCATACCAATACAGAATGCGTGCGCAAAGTCTCGAGCAATCGCGCGGCGCGACGCTCCCAGACGCCCCGAGATGCGCGGTCTGGCGCGCTCAGCGTCGACGTCGGCGGCGGCCGTTGGTCGGCTTCGCCTCGCCGCCGTGCTTGCGCAAGAAGCCCCCGCCGTTGCGGGTGATCTTGATCTTGCGCTTCTTGCCGCTGCCCTCGACGTGGATGAAGCCCTTGGTCTGCAGTCCGCGCAAGAGCAGCCGCAGCTGTTCGCCGTTGACTCGCGCGCCGCGGCACAGCTGCGCCTCGCTTTGCGGGCCCTTGTCGGCGAGCAAGCTCAGCAGCTTGATGTCGCCATCGGGGATGTCGGCGCGGCGGCGGATCACGGCCGGCCCGGCGTCGAAGTCCTCGCCCTCGAGCTCCTCATCGTCGGGCAAATGCACGATGAGAGGCCGAGAAACGGCGATCTCGATGAGATCTTGGATGCTCAGGGCACGCAGGCCCGACTCGAGGCCGGGGTTGGAGCGCACGGCCTCGACGATCTCGCCGAGGCTCGTCTCCTCGGGCAACTTCTCGAGGACATCACGCATGATGCCGAGCATGGTTTCACGCCATGCCTGGGTCCCCTCGGCGGGCGGGGGGCTGAGCACAGACGCCTCCGGCGTCAGCGGGCTGCTGTCTTCAGTCGACATCTCGTTGGAGTCCCCCGCGACGCAGCTCGACTGCGAAGCGGGCTCGACCGCGCCGACGCATCAAAACCGCGACGCACGCAAATCGTAGCGACGAGCAACTCTCGCGCGCGATCGGGCCCGCGTCAAGCGGGCGAGAGATCTCCTCGGGGTCCGCGCCGGCCGCCTCGGCGGCCGCATGCGCCGCCCGGGAGCCGGTGCGCGAGTCCGGTCGCGCGTCAGCCCCCGCTCCGACTTCGGTTGACAGCGGCGCGGCCCCGGGCGAGGAAGCGGCCGTGCCGGTCCAGCGACTCGAAATCGAAGGACGTGCCGAGTTTGGTGATGCCCTCGGCGAGTCGGTGCAAGCCCGCCTGGGCAGCTGGCTCGACCTTCACCCGTCGGCCGTCCGCACCCGCAAGATCTTCTTGCTCGACTTGGGCCTCGACGAACGCGAGGCCCTCGCGGTGGCCGAAGCCCTGATCGATCCGGTGGCCGAGCGCGGCAGCTTGGGACGCCTCGCGCCCTCGGCGAGCGCCGCCGCCTTCGAGGTCGAGGTGGGCTTTTTGCCCGGCGTGACCGATGCCGTCGGCAAGTCGGCCAAGCGCGCAGCCGAAGACCGCCTCGGTCGCAAGCTCGCGGGGCAGGTCTACACGGCGCGCAGCTACCAGATCGAAGGCCTCTCTCGCGCCGAGGTCGATCGCGCCGCGCGAGAGCTGCTCTACAACCCTATGATCGAGCGCGTCCGCATCGAGTCGCTGGAGTCGGCGAACGCGGCCGAAGCTCGCACCGAGGTGCCCGCGGCCGGAGCGGCCACGCCCGCGCGCGTCGATCCGGTGCCGCTGCGCGAGGCCGACGACGCCACCCTCATGCGCATCAGCCAAGAGGGGACCTTGGCCCTGAGCTTGGCCGAGATGAAGGCCATTCAGGCGCACTTCGTCGCGCGTGGTCGCGAGCCCCACGACGCAGAGCTCGAGTGCCTGGCGCAGACCTGGTCCGAGCACTGCAAACACAAGATCTTCGCCTCGCCGATCCGCTACACGGATCCCAGCGGCGAGGTGCACGAGCTCTCGCGCGGCTTGTTTCGCAGCTACGTTCGCGGCGCGACCGAGGCAGTGGGCGAGGCCCGCGCGGCGAGCGGTCTCGACGAGGGCGGCGCCTTTTTGGTCTCGGTGTTTCACGACAACGCCGGCGTGGTGCGTTTCACCGACGCCGACCACCTCGTCTACAAAGTCGAGACCCACAATTCGCCCTCGGCCCTCGACCCCTACGGCGGGGCGATGACCGGCATCGTCGGCGTG
>JAUIJR010000156.1 GCA_030431075.1 Polyangia bacterium
CATCGGCGACCAGGGCGTCGAGGTTGCCGATGGTCATCGAACGGCGAGGATTGTCGTCGCGGGCTGCGGTCTCCCGGGCCCAATCCGGCGCGTCGTCATCGTCGTCGTCGTCTCCGAAGGCCCCAAAGCCGTCGAAGTCGAGCGCGTCGTCGACCAAGTCGTCGTACTCACCGTCGTAGTCGACCTCGGCCGGGGCGCCCTCGCCGAACATCTCGTTCATGAAGGCGCTGATGGCTCGCGGGGTCCAACGGATGCCGGCCTCGGCCAAGAAGGCGTCGAGGTCCCGGAACATGTGGTCGCAGTTTTGGTAGCGCTCGGAGGGGTCGACCTCGAGCGCGCGCATGATGATGGCTTCGAGGGCCGGCGGGAACTCGGGGTCGACGAAGGTCGGCGCGGGAATGTCCCCACCCAAGATTCGCTCGCGCACCTCGTCGGGCGGTCCGCGGAACAAGCGGCGCTGCAGCACCATCTCGTACAGCACCACGCCGAGGGCGAAGATGTCGGCGCGGCCGTCGAGCTTTTGGCCCCGAATCTGTTCGGGCGCCATGTAGCTGAGCTTGCCGGCGAACTGGCCCGACTTGGTCACGGCCGAGTTGCGCGTGGCCGCGATGCCGAAGTCGACGATCTTGCAAAGGCCGTCGTAGCCGACGTGCACGTTGGTCGGGTTGATGTCGCGGTGCACCAAGCCCAAAGGCCGGCCGGCGTCGTCGGTGCGCTCATGGGCGTAGCCGAGTCCCTCGAGGGACTGCATGATGATGCCGATGGCCAGCTCCAGGGGCACGGGCCGTCCCGAACCGATCGAGCGGCGCAGGACCGCGACCAGCTCCTCGCCTTTGAGGAGCTCCATCGCGATGAAAAACTCGCCTGCGACCTCACCGAGATCATAGGTGTGGACGACGTTGTTGTGCGTCAGCGAGGCCGCGACCCGGGCCTCGTCGAGGAACATCGTGACGACGTCCTCGCGGTCCGTGAACTCCTCGCGCAGGCACTTGACCACGAGCTCCTTGGCGAAACCCTCGATGCCCGTGTACTGGGCCCGATAGATCTCGGCCATACCGCCGGTGGCGATGTGCTCCACGAGCACGTACTTGTCCCCGAAGGGCGTGGGCTCGATGTTGCTCAAGTCGCGCTAGCCTATCGGATCCGGCCCCCACGTCCAAGGGGCCCCCAGCGCCCAGATCCGGCCCCTGCGCGCCTCGCCGGGGCTGCTCGGGGCCCGCGCGCCCGCTGTGCTCGCCACCCGGCTCGCGCTCAGCGTCGCTCGGCTTTGAGACCCCGACCCATCAAGGCCGCGACGGCTTCGCGCACCGACAGGCCGTCGTACAAGATCGCGTGCACGGTCTCGACGATCGGCATCTCGACCCCGTGGCGCTGGGCGAGCAGATGGGCGCTGCGCGCATTCTTCACGCCCTCGGCGACCATCCCCATCTCGTCCAAGATCTCCTGGAGCTGGCGCCCTTCCCCCAATGCGACACCCACGCGTCGATTTCGGGACAAGCCCCCGGTACAGGTGAGCACCAGGTCGCCCATGCCCGCGAGGCCGGCCAAGGTGTCCGCGCGCGCGCCCAGCACCTCGGCGAGGCGACGAATCTCGTGCAGTCCGCGCGTGATCAGACCTGCGCGCGCGTTGAGGCCCAAGCCGGCCCCGTCGATCATCCCGGCCGCCAGGGCGATGACATTCTTAAAGGCGCCCCCGAGCTCGACGCCGAGCACGTCTTCGGTGTGGTAGGCGCGCAGGGTCTCGTCGCTCAGGACCGCCTGCATCCAGCGCGCCGCGGCCTCGTCTTTGCAGCCGATGACCACGGCCGTGGGCTGCCCCGCGGCGACCTCGGCCGCGAAGCTCGGACCGCCCAGGGCTGCGACAGCCCCCGTGGAGGCGGCCGGCAAACAGGCGCGCAGCACCTCGGCCATCGGCTCCAGGGTGTCGATTTCGACCCCTTTGGCGGCGATCAGCGAGGCTCGTCGACCCCCGACCAGCTCCCAGTGCGCGGCAGCCGCACGGGCTGTATCGCGCAGGCCATGGCTGGGCACCACCCAGATCACCAGCTCGGCCCCGCGCAGGGCCCCGGCGAACTCGTCGTGGACCTCCACCGATCCGAGCGGATGGCCGGCCAGGTAGCGACGGTTCTCGCCGTCCCGCCGCAGGGCCTCGGCCTGCTCGCTGCGCCGGCACCACAAGCGCGTGTCGTGCCCCTGTCGGGCGCACGCGATGGCCAAGGCGGTGCCCCAGCTGCCGGCCCCGAGCACGGCGATGCTGCTGGGCTCGTCCACCATCGCGGCGAGCATACCTTTTTTGATGCCCCGAGGGCGGGTCGTCGCACCCCAGGGCTCGGCGCCCGTCCTCATGACGGGGCCCCTTGCCAGCGCGCCGCTTTGGTCGGACCTTGTGCGCATGCGCGCCGCCCGACGACATCCGACCCGGCCGCGGGCGCTGCGCTCGGTCGGGCTGGCGTGGATTCTCCTCGTCGCTTGCGATGCACCACCCGAGGCCGAAGGCCCCGGCCAGAGCCCCGAGACCCCGACCCATTCACCCGCCACGGCGCAGCCCGAAGCTCGAGACGCCGAAGCCCGTGCGGTCGACGACGACGCCCCAGATCCCTGGGCGCGCGAGGGGCTCGAGGCCCTGCGCCCTGCCCCGGCGATCCGATGGCCCCTCGAGGCGGTGCACCTCACCTCCTACTTCGGTTGGCGCTACGACCCGGTGGCCGGGGCCGGCTACCGCCTTCACCGCGGCATCGACTTGCGCGGGGCGACCGGCGACATCGTGATCAGCGTGGCCGCCGGTCGGGTGCGCTTTGCCGGCCACGACCCCCTGCTCGGCAACTTGGTCATCGTCGATCACCGCGGCGGGCTGAGCAGCTGGTACGCACACCTGTCGAGCATCGGTGTGCACGCCGGCTTGCCGGTCGCGCGCGGGACGGCGCTGGGCGCGGTGGGCAACACCGGCCGCTCGGCGGCGC
The DNA here is from genome assembly GCA_030431075.1 of Polyangia bacterium. Lineage (GTDB taxonomy): Bacteria > Myxococcota_A > Polyangia > Nannocystales > Nannocystaceae > JAUIJR01. The sequence continues at coordinate 2,961 of JAUIJR010000156.1, forward strand.
CGCACCTGCACCTCACTTTCAAATTGGGGCAGCTCGCCGTCGATCCCCTGGCCTGGATCGACTGAGCGCGTTCACAGCTCGAAGGGCTGGCGTCGCCGCGCGCGGGTCCAGCGAAGCCAGGCGCGACGCAGCTCGGGCAAAGCCAGTCGCGGACGGCCGGGCAGATGCCCGCGTTGCCGCCGCTCGAGCGCTTCGAGTGCGCCTTCGGGATAGACGAAGGGCACCCGGCACAAGCGCGCACCTTCGGGTTCGAGGACGATGCGCGCGTCCCAAAGCGCGCTCGGTGAGCTCGGGTCCACTTGGCTGGGCGCCGCGACGGGATCCAACAAGCGCGCACAGATCCCCCGCAAGCGATCGCGCAGCCACAACTCTTTGCCCACCCACAACTCGAAGGCGCCGACGACCGTGCGCGCGAGTCGGCGCGCCGCTTCGGGGTCCGCCCCCTCGACTTCGCCGCGCGCGCAACGGTCCACCCAGCGCAGCCCGTCTTCGTCGTCGCGGACCTCGCACAAGGCCCAGTCGGCGCGCAGTAGTCGAAGTGGCCCCTCGCGCTCGTCGTCGTCGAAGACCTTGCCGACCACGCGGTCGTAGCCCTCGCAGCTTCGCTCGAGGCGCGCGCGCCCAGCCTCGCCGTCGAAACAGGCGGCGAGCAGGCCATCGAGCTCGAGCTCTCGAGGTAGTTCGAAGGCAAGCTCGCCGTCGAGGCCCCGGTGCATCGCGGGCTCGGCCTAGGCGCTGGCCTTGGACGCTTTGTGTTCGCGGATGGCGGTGACGAAGTCGGCGAAGTGATCCGCCGCGTCGTGCGGGCCGGGCGAGGCCTCGGGGTGGTACTGCACGCCTTTGACCTCGCGCGAGGCCAAGTTCAGCGCCGCGACGGTCTGGTCGAACAAGTTGATCTCGCTGCTGCGCGCCCCGTGGGCGGCCAGGGACTCGGCGTCCACGGCGAAGCCGTGGTTTTGCGCGGTGATGGCCACGCGCCCGTCTTCCGAAGCGCGCACGGGGTGGTTGCCGCCGTGGTGTCCGAACTTGAGCTTGTAGGTCTTCCCGCCCAGGGCCAGGCACAAGAGCTGGTGCCCCAAGCAGATGCCGAAGACGGGGAAGCCGGCCTTTTCTTGGGCTTCGAGCAGCTTGCCGAGCTCGTCGATCACGGGCCCCAGCGCGGCCGGGTCGCCCGGGCCATTACTCAAAAAGACGCCGTCCGGCTTCATCGCCAAGACTTCGTCCGCCGGCGTGTCGGCGGGGACCACCGTCGTCTTGGCGCCCACGTCGGCGAGCATGCGCAAGATGTTCCGCTTGATGCCGAAGTCGTAGGCGACCACGTGCACGTCGGCCTCGGGCGCCGGCCCACGCAGCTGCACTTGCTCCCAGCTCGGCTCGGTCCAGGTGTAGGGGGCGCGCGTGCTGACCTCGGCGGCCAGGTTGCGCCCCTCCATGCCCTCGGCCTCGGCGGCCTGCTTTTTGAGTGCCTCGAGGTCCGGCTTCGGCTCGGTGCACACCACGCCCATCATGGCGCCCCGCTCGCGCAGGTGACGGGTCAGCGCCCGCGTGTCGAACTCGGCGAGCCCCGGCACGCCGCGGCTGGCCAGCCACCCGCCGAGGTCCTGACGCGAGCGCCAGTTCGAAGTCACGGGACTCACGGCGCGCGCCAACAAGGCGACCGCACCCAAGCCCTCGGACTCTTCGTCTTCGGGGTTGACGCCGACGTTGCCGATCTCGGTCGCGGTCAGGCACACGAACTGGCCGGCGTAAGAAGGATCGCTGAGGATCTCTTGGTAGCCGGACATCGAGGTGTTGAACACGACCTCGCCGACCGCGGTCGTCTGCGCGCCAAAGGCCTTGCCATGAAAGACACGACCGTCCGCCAGCACCAGCACGCCATCACCGTTGTAGGGGGACTCGAGCTTCAATCGAGTCGGGGACTGCGCGGCACCCGTCGACATGGGGCGGCTCTATCCGATCTCGCCGCCCGAGTAAATGAGGGGATCCGGCCCCACGGCGAGCCGCCTGTGGCGCGGCGCTCGGGTCGCCGATTCGCGTGACGCCCGCCCGGCCGCTGGGTAAGCTGCCGCATGCCCCAGCGTCCCCGCGCCGCCGTGATGTTGGTGGGCGACGAGCTGCTCAGCGCCAAGATCCGGGACGAGAACGGCTGGTTCTTGGCCCAGCGTCTGCGCGAACGCGGGGTTCGGCTCGAGGAGATCTGCACCGTTCCCGACGACCCGCAGCGCATCGCGGACACCCTACTGCGGCTGCTCGAACTCGCCCCCATCGTCTTCACCTCGGGGGGCGTGGGGCCCACGCACGACGACCTCACCTTGGAGGCCATCGCGCTGGCGACCGAGCGCCCCCTCGAGCGCCACGCCCAGCTCGAGTCGATCTTGCGACGCTTCTACAAAAGCGAGCTCAACGCGGCGGCCTTGCGGATGGCCGACGTTCCCCGCGGCACTCGCTTGGTGGCCGAGCAGGGCTGGCCCGTGTTGCGACTGGACCTCGAGCGAAAAGCCGGGCCCGCGCGGGTCTACATCTTGCCCGGCGTCCCGAGCTTGTTGCGGGCCAAAGTCGAGGCCCTCGAAGGCATCGAGGGCGAGCTGCCAAGCGGCCCCGGCTGGAGCTTGGTCGATACCTGGCTCGGCATCGACGAGAGCGACTTCGCCGACGCGCTGACCGAGGTCGCGCGCGACCATCCCGAGGTCGCCATCGGCTCCTACCCGCGCTGGCTTCGTGACGCGCAAGGCGCCCATCGGATCCGGGTGCGCCTCACCTTCGAGGCCGACGCCCCCGAGACGGCCGCCGCGGCGCGCGATGCCCTGCTCGCCAAAATCGACCCGGCTGCCGTGGTGGACGCGCCCGAAGCCTGACCCCAGGACGGTTCCCAGGACCGGTTCCCGCGACCGGACCCCGCACCTCGCGCCCGCCTTCGCGGCCTCCCGCTCGCTTTCGCCTGCGCTGGCGAGGCGTGCTAGCTTCGCCCGCATGCGACGTCTCGCCCCGCTCGCGCTGGCCGCCTTCTCTTTATCGATCTTCGCCGCCTGTCCGCCGAGCGGTGACGGGAGCGACCCGGACTGGCTCAAGCCGCCGATCAGCTACAAGCCCAAGGAGGCAGATCTGACCTTCAACGAGATGCGCTTGTCCGAGTTCAACATGATGAACGACGAGGAGCGCGCGGCCCACGTCGAGACGCTCAAGGCAGCGAAGGGGCAGTACAAGGGGCAGGCGCTGTCCAAGACGGGCGCGGGCTTGGGCCCCAACATGCCGGACTCGAAGTACGGCGAGTACGAGCTCAACGCCGTCACCGACGCCATCCTTTTCGAGATCAGCTTGGACTACAAGCTCTACACGAGCACCGAGATCGGCGACAAGATCGCGCCGAACCGGGCGGTCGAGTTCACCGGCACGCTGGTCGAGCTGGAGTTCCAAGAGGAGTCCAAGCCGCGCAAGCTCGTCCTCAAGGTCGTCACCGACACCTTGGCTCCGATGACGGACTAGACGCCGCCGCCCTCCCGTCGCCTCGCTTCCCCTCTTCGGCCCCCAAGGGTCAGCTCTCAGGTTCAGCTTGTTCGAATCGATCGGGTCCCCCGCGCTGTGGATCGGCTTTTTGGTCGGCGTGATCATCATGCTGGCCATCGACTTGGGGGTGCTCAACCGCCACGCCCACCGCGTGACCGTCAAAGAGGCGGCGTGGTGGTCGGTGCTGTGGGTGAGCTTGAGCCTGCTGTTCAACGGCTTCGTCTGGTACCGCTTTGGGCGCGAGGCCGGACTCGAGTTCTTGTCGGCCTACCTGGTCGAGAAGTCGCTGAGCGTCGACAACATCTTCGTCTTCATCTTGATCTTCCGGTACATGAAGGTCCCGCGGGACCACCTGCACCGGGTGCTCTTCGCCGGCATCTTCGGCGCCCTGGTCTTGCGCGCGATCTTCATCGTGGTGGGCTTGAGCCTCATCCAGATGTTCTCGTGGTCGATGTACCTCTTCGGCGGCTTTTTGCTCTTCACGGGCATCAAGCTGATCTTCGTCGGCGACGACGACCCGGACGAGGAGCAAGGCGACAGCTGGATCAAGCGCAAGGCCGAAAAATGGTTCCGCGTCACCCGCGACGAGACCGAGCCGGTCTTCTTCGTGCGCAAAGACGGCAAGCTGTGGGTCACGACCCTCTTCGTCGTCCTGCTCATGGTCGAGACCGCCGACGTGGTCTTCGCGCTCGACTCGATCCCGGCCATCTTCGGCATCTCGCAAGACCCCTTCATCGTCTTTACCTCGAACGTGTGCGCGGTCTTGGGCCTGCGCGCGATGTTCTTCTTGCTCGAGAACATCATCGATCGTTTCACCTACCTGCCTTTGGGCCTGGGCTTCGTGCTCGCCTTCATCGGCTTCAAGATGCTGGTGGCCGAGGGGCTGGGCTACGCCGGGCTGTATCAACTCGGGGTCCCCAAGCATGCGGCGCTCGAGCCCTTTCACGTCCCCATCGGGTTGAGCCTGGGCATCGTCGGCGGCGTCTTGTTCCTGTCGATCTTGGCGAGCTTGTTGATCCCCCCCAAGCGCCCGACCGGGGGCGAGGAGAGCTAGCCATGGCCAAGGCGAAGTCCGCGTCCAAGAAGTCCGCGTCCAAAAAGACGGCCGCAAAGAAGACCACCGGCAAAAAGCGCAGCTCCCGTCGCAAGAAGGTCGAAGCGGCCTCGCGGGGGCTCACGCCCAAGGAGGTCGGCCCCGACAAAGTGCCGGCGGCGCTCGAGAGCCTCGCGGGCGCGGTCGAGTCCGACGGCGGCAAGGTCCTCGCCAAGTACCGCGATCCCCTCGGCGGTAGCTGGCAGCTCATGGCGGCCCTGCCCCTCGATCGCGTAGAGCCCACTCCCTTCCAGCGCGACCTCAGCGACAGCCACGCCAAGCGCATGACTTCGGTCATCGGCGAGCTCGACCGCTACTTGGATCCGATCCTCACGGTGCGCACGGAAGAGGGCAAATACTGGACCCCGAACGGCCTGCACCGCAGCACGGCGATGAAAAACCTGGGGGCCAAGTCCATCGTCGCCCTGGTCGTCCCCGAGTTCGACTTGGTCTACAAGATCTTGGCGCTCAACACCGAGCGCGCGCACAACCTCAAAGAAAAAGCCCTCGAGGTCGTACGCATGGCCCGGGCCCTGGCCGACCTTACGCCGCAACCCGAGACGGACTTCTCGCTCGAGTTCGAAGAGCCGCAGTTCTTGACCCTCGGCATCTGCTACGAGCAACGCAGCCGCTTCGCCGGCAGCGCCTACGGCCCCGTCATCAAGAAGGTCGAGCGCTTTTTGGACGAGAGCTTGGCGGATGCCCTAAAGACCCGCGAGGCCTGGGCCACGCAGCTCTTGGCCATCGACGAAGTGGTGGCCGAGCTGGTCAAGGGCCTCAAAGAGCGCGGCTTCGACAGCCCCTACCTCAAGAACTTCGTCGTCGCGCGCATCAACCCCCTGCGCTTTGGCAAAGCGGCCGACGTCGGCGAGGCCCTCGAGAAGATGGCGGCCAAGGCGGAGAAGTTCGACCTCGGCAAGATCAAAGAGTCCGACGTCTCGCGCGCAGGCTGAGCGCCCGGGGGCCCTCGCTTGCGAGCCTGCGTAGGGCTGCGCCGTGAGGTTCTGGTTTGCTGCGATAGCCAAAACCCTGACGCGAGACCAGTAGCGCAACAACCAGGTTCGCTACACTCTTGAGTCAAGTGAGCGTCTCGGAGTTTATCACCGCCGTCGGCTTCATGCTGACCGCGGTCGGCCTGGCCGCCGTCCTCGCTCGTGAGAAGCGCGCCCCGTTTGAACGCTCGATCGAAAGGGTGGTCTCAGAGCTGGTAATGCTGCCGAGCCGCCCGGCCCCGAACTGCTTCGATACATCGGAGCTTGAGTCGGCGTGTTCCGAGTTGACCGTTTCTGGTGCCCGCTCGCGCCTGGTGGGTGGCGTCGACGTATCATGGCTGACCGGCGCGATCCTGCCATTTGCAGACGCCGACCGAATGAACAACTGGCCTGAGGACCTTGACTTCTTGAAGTATCAGATCCGGATGTGCGCCGTCCCGGGTCAACTCAGCACTGTTCGGAAGGCTATCGCTGAGCGCAACTCTGCTCGCATCGCCTTTCTGCAACAAGCTCAGAACCGGACTAAAGAACTTGACCGGGGCCAGCTGCGCCGGGCAGTCCACGAGCCAGCCAACTTGCGGAAGATGCTCCGCCGTGCCCGGGCGAACGGGCAGCTGGGGGACGCGATAGTGGTAGTCGTGAAGCAGAGTTCGAAATCTGTAGTGGCTACCAGAATCGTACTCCGAGAGCTACTCGTCCTCGATCAACTACGGCGTTCGCCCGAAGTCTGGAACCCAGAGACAGTCATCTGGAACCTCTTCGACCGGCTGCCCGACTACTACCGCGCGCTCGAGATAGAAGAGTGCAAGTCGTCGGGCCGCGGACTATTCGGTCTCGCGTTGTCGGCTAGAATTGAAACATTGCCCGAGACCTTCCGTGAAGCTTGGATGGCCACCATCGCGCAGCGACTGAGACGGGATCATAGCCTAGGCCCGCACGCTATCCACCTCTTGGACGTGTGGTCGCTACTCGATCGCGCTGGCGCAATGAGAACCCTAGATGAGGCGCTCTCCGGCCCGAAGACCCGTGTCGAGCGCTTTTTGCAAGACCTAGTCGACTCAAGCGCCGACTCGCCGCGTCTATTCGTCGACGTGTGCCTGCGTTCGCGCGGGCTCGGCGTCCTACTGACCCACGCTTCATCGTTTCTCAAGTATGACGGCGCCGCCAGGGACGTAGCCCGCTGCGTGTTCGGTATCCTTCCCCGCGTCCTCGAAGCTCCCTCTCAAGATCCCCCTAGCGACTCACGGGCTGGTGGGAAGCCGAACGTCAACGGTCGGGAGAAACATGATGCATGAACCGCTAGATCCATCTGCTGTGTCGGTTCTGCTGGGCCTGCTCGCGCTCCTGCCCCTGGTTCCGCTGGCCATGACTCTCTACGAGAAAAGGTGGGGGCCCATCGTCATCGCCACGCACCAACTGTCCGCCGCACTCGCGGTGGCTCACCGGCGGCCAGTGATGGGAGGCATCGACCTTGGTCGTGTCCACTCGGCCCTCGAGCAGTACCGCGTCGCGGTTCTTGTCCTCGGCCGCAGGGGCGGTCAGTTCTCCTGGCTTCCTAGCGCGCTGGAACCACATCTCGACCCCGACATCTACTCCAGGAACACCGCCGACCTACCCCGCATCGCAGGTCGAATCGGTGACATCCTAGTCAGGAGGAAACGGAAGGCCCTCGACGTCTGGCTCCGAGAACTTCGGGACGCCCGCCGGAGAGAGCTCACTGCTGAACTCGAAGCGGCTCGCGATGATCGATTTCGGCAAGTCCGCGACGCCTGGTCCGGCGTGACCGGGCTCGCTCACTCGCTCTCGTCGGTCTGGCGCCTTAACGGAGCCAGTGAGCTCGTCGATGAGCTCGCTGCGGGGCCCCTTCCTAACGGACTTGCCGTCAGGCACTTCGTCGACGAGCTGGTGACTGCAACCGTACGTATCTCTGACCGGGATTTTTCGCGGCGGCTTGAGGCTCCTGTGTCGCGATGTCTCGCAAAACTGGGTCCGTCAGCCACGACAGCTCTCTTGGAAGAGTTCGTTTACCAAGGTAGCGAGTCGGCGTTTTCTCCTCGAGTTGTTGAGTCCCTACCCGGGCTCCCAGAAGAAGCTCGAACCCACTGGTGCACCATCCTCTCAGAACGAGTCCTGAAAGCTGGCCACGTAGGTCCCGCAACTCTAGACGCCCTGAACACATGGAGGATTCTCGACCCCGATCGATGCTCCGAAGTCATGGCAACAGTTTTCGACCGATCCTCCCTGGGAGAGATGAAGACGGCGATGATCGTGTGGTCCTGGTACCGGTCGCGTCCAGTCGAAGAGGTCGCAGGGAGCCTACATGCCCTGGGCGTTGTGCAAAGACTGCTCGATCAGGCACCCGACTACCTGGCGCTACAAGAAGAGTACCTCACCAGGCTGGTCCTCTGCATGGAAGAGAAGTTCGACCTCGGCAAGATCAAAGAGTCCGACGTCTCGCGCGCAGGCTGAGCGCCCGGGGGCCCTCGCTTGCGAGCCTGCGTTTC
>JAUIJR010000157.1 GCA_030431075.1 Polyangia bacterium
GTGCAGCGGCGGATCTTGTTCACGATGTTCAACGATCTGCACCTCACCTTCGACAACCGGCACCGCAAGAGCGCCAAGGTCGTCGGTGACGTCATCGGCAAGTACCACCCGCACGGTGACAGCGCGGTCTACGACGCGATGGTCCGCCTCGCGCAGGACTTCGCCATGCGCATGAAGCTCGTCGACGGCCAGGGCAACTTCGGCTCCATCGATGGCGACTCGGCCGCCGCCTATCGCTACACCGAGGCGCGCTTGGCCCAGCTGGCCTCGGAGCTGCTCGTCGAGCTCAAGTCCGACACGGTGCACTACCGGCCGACCTACGACGGCACGGGCAAAGAGCCGGTGGTCTTGCCGGCTCGCTTTCCGCAGCTGCTGGTCAACGGCGCCACGGGCATCGCCGTCGGCATGGCGACCTCGATCCCGCCGCACAACCTGGGCGAGGTCATCAAGGCCTGCATGACCTTGATCGACGACCCCAAGGCCTCGACGCGTCGCTTGTTGCGTCACATCAAGGGCCCCGACTTCCCGACCGGCGGCGAGCTGGTGGCCACCCGCGAGGAGATCGCCAACGCCTACGAGACGGGGCGCGGCAACTTCAAGCTGCGCGGCTCGTGGAAGTTCGTCGAGGCCGACGGGCGCAAGAACCCGCCGAAGATCATCATTACGGCCATCCCCCACGCGGTGGAGAAGGCGGCGCTGGTCGAGGAGATCGGCAACGTCATCTTGGCCAAGAAGCTCCCGGTGGTGGTCGGCATCCAAGACCTCAGCACCGAGGACATCGCGGTCGAGCTCGAGCTCAACCCGCGCGGGGACGTCGACCCCGAGCTGGTGATGGCCTACTTGTTCAAGCACACGCGCATGCAGGTGACCGTCAAGGTCGACCTCAACGTGCTGGTGCCGACCGACAACCCCGACGTCTGTGCGCCGGCCCGCGTCGACCTTCAGACCGCGCTGCAGCACTTCTTGGATTTTCGCTTCGAGACGGTCAAGCGCCGCCTCGAGCACGAGCTGCGCAAGCTCGAAGAACGCATCCACATCCTCGAGGGCTTCGAGATCGTCTTCGACGCCCTCGACAAGGCCATCAAGATCATCCGCAGCTCGAACGGCAAGCCCGACGCGGCCGCCAAGCTGATGAAGGCCTTCAAGCTCGACGAGATCCAAGCGGATGCGATCCTCGAGACCAAGCTCTACAAGCTGGCCAAGCTCGAGATCGAGAAGATCCGTGAAGAGCTCGAAGAAAAGCGCAAGCGGGCGAAGTTCCTGCGCGGCTTGCTTCGCAGCCCCAAGCGCATGTGGGCGTTGATCAAAGACGAGCTGCAAGAGGTCTCGACCCAGTACGCCGACCGACGCCGCACGGGCATCTCCGACGAGGACCTCACCGAGGAGTTCTCGGCCGAGGCCTTCATCGTCGAAGAAGACGCCTACGTGCTGCTCACCCGCGATGGCTGGATCAAGCGCCAGCGTTCGATGAACCTGAGCACCACCCGCATGCGCGAAGGCGACGCGCCCCTGGCCGTGGTGCCGGGCAGCACGCGCGAGTGCATCGTCTTGTTCACCAACAAGGGCAGCGCCTACGTCACCCGCATCAACGAGGTGCCGGCCTCGTCGGGCCACGGCACGCCGGTGCAGCAGCTGTTCAAGTTCAAGGACGGCGAGCGCGTGATCGGAGCGTGCGGAACCGACCCCCGCGCGATGGAGGAGTTCGGCTTCGAAAAGCCGGAGCTCGGCGAAGAGTACGAAGAGCCCTATCCGCACTTCTTGGCCGTGACCAAAGAGGGGATGAGCCTGCGCTTCACCTTGTGGCCGCACCGCGAGCCGAGCACCTCGCGCGGGCGCTTGTACGGCCGCCTGAAGACCGGCGACGAGTTCGTCTCGGTGTTCAAGGTCTACGCCGAAGACGACGTGTGTGCGGTCAGCCGCAAAGGCAAGGTGCTTTGCTGCAACGCACAAGAGGTCAACTTGCTCGCGGGTCCCGGCAAGGGCGTGAAGCTCATCAAGCTCGACGCGGGCGACGAGGTCCTCGGGGCCTTTTTGGCCAGCACCCCCGTCGAGCTCAAGCGCAGCTCGGGGGGCAGCTACAAGCTCACCGGCAGCGATCGCAAGACCACGGCCCGCGCCGGCAAGGGTAAGGCCGTCGTCAAGCGTGGCTCGGTCAAAGAGGTGGTGATGCCGCCGCCCGAGTTCGTGAACCTGAGCGAAGAAGGCGAGGAGGGCTGAGGCCCGGGAGATTTCCATGGCACGCGCAAAGAGCAAGACCACCAGCAAGCGCGGCGGGTCCAAGACGGGCTCCCGAAGCAAGTCGAAGTCCCAGTCCAAGGCGAAGTCCAAGTCGAAGTCCAAGTCCACCAGCCGCGCCAAGAGCTCGGGGGGGGACAAGGACTACGGCGCGTCGGCGATCCAGATCGTCGAGGGCATCGACCACGTCCGCAAGCGGCCCGGCATGTACGTCGGCGGCATCAACAAGGACGGCCTGCACCACCTGGTCTGGGAGATCCTCGACAACTCGGTCGACGAAGTGATCAACGGCCACGCCTCGGAGATCGAGGTCATCCTCGACGCCGATCACCGTGGCATCACCATCCGCGACAACGGTCGCGGCATCCCCGTCGACAAACATCCGCAGCTCAAGATCCCGGCCGTCATCGCCGTGTTCACCAAGCTCGGCGCCGGCGGCAAGTTCGACGGCAGCTCCTACAAACACTCGGGCGGCCTTCACGGCGTCGGTGCGGCGGTGGCCAACGCCCTATCCGAGCGCCTCGAGGTCCGTGTGACCCGCAAGGGCAAGGTGCACGAGGTCATCTTCGAGCGCGGCGTCTTACAAGGGAAGCTCAAGGCGGCCGGCTCGGGCCGGGGCTCCGGCACCGAGGTCTACTTGCGCCCCGACCCGGAGATGTTCGGCACCAAGTTGCTGCTCGATGCGACCGTGCTGCGCGGCCGCGTCGAGGCCAAGAGCTACTTGCACAAGGGTCTACGCATCAAGTTCACCGACGAGGCGACCGGTCGCACCGAGGAGTTCTTTCACGCGGAGGGACTCAGCGAGTACCTCGGCAAGCTCATCGAAGTGCGCGGCAAGTCGAGCGTGCACAAGGGACACTTTTATCTCGAGCGCCCGGACGAGCCCAAGATGGAGGTCGCCCTCGCGTGGACCGAGTCGACGGAGGACACCATCTACTCCTACGTCAACGGTGTGCCCACGCCCGATGGTGGCGCCCACGAACAGGGCCTGCGCAACGCGATGGGTAAGGCCCTGCGCGCCTACATGTCCGCGCACAAGCTCGATGTGAAAGGGCTGACCATCTCCCTCGAGGACATCCGCGAGGGCCTGGTCGTGCTCTTGTCGGTCTACGTGCTCGAGCCGCAGTTCCAGTCGCAGACCAAGAACCGGCTCAACAACCCCGAGGTCATCACCCAAGTCGAAGGTGCGCTGCGGCCCGCCCTCGAGCAGTGGATGCACGAGAACCGCAGCATCGGCGACGCCATCATCGCGCGCGTCATTGCGGCTGCGCGCGCCCGCAAGGCCTCGCGGGCGGCGAGCGCTTCGGTCAGTCGCAAGAGCGCCGGCGGGGCGCGGATCGGCCTGCCCGGCAAGTTGGCCGACTGTGCCAACCGCGACCCCAACAAGTGCGAGCTCTTCATCGTCGAGGGGGACTCCGCCGGTGGCTCGGCCAAGATGGGCCGTGACCGCAAGACCCAAGCGATCTTGCCCCTGCGCGGCAAGGTCTTGAACACCGAGCAGGCGAGCTTGGCCAAGATCGCCAAGAACGAGGAGCTGATGAACATCATCAAGGCCCTCGGCTGTGGCATCGGCAAGGACTTCGACATCAAGGGGCTGCGCTACGACAAGGTCATCTTGCTGATGGACGCCGACTCCGACGGCCACCACATCGCCACGCTCTTGCTGACCTTCTTTTATCGGCACCTGCCCGAGCTCATCCGCAAAGGCCACGTCTTTTTGGCCCAGCCGCCGCTCTTTCGCGTCGACGTGGGCAAAGAGACCCACTGGGCCGCCGACGACGCCCACCTTCAGCGGGTGCTCGCCGGCATCAAGCGCGGCAAGCCGGAGATCCAGCGCTTCAAGGGTCTCGGCGAGATGATGCCCGCCACCTTGCGCGACACCACCTTGGATCCCAAAAAGCGCCAGCTCGTGCAGGTGACCATCCAAGACGAGCTCGCCGCCGATCGCACCATGTCCGACCTCATGGGCCGCGACGCCTCGACCCGCTACAGCTTCATCATGGAGCGCGCGGCCGAGGCCGACGAACTCGACATCTGAGCGAGGGCAGGTACAAAAAAGGCGGGGTCGACCGAGGTCGCCCCGCCTTTTTGAGTGTTCGAGAGCTCAGGGGGCGGGTTGCTCGACGCAGTAGACGCGGCGGTTGTTGAACTGACCGCAGTTGTAGGTGCTGTAGGAGATGAAGCCTCGGCCTAGCTGGGCCCCGTTGCCGAAGGTCTCGGTGAAGCTGTCCGTTCCATCGGTCCAACCGTTGCAATCATCGACCGTGCGCGTGGTCCAGTCGGGGTTGAGGCCGGTGTAGAAGGCGCCTCCACCCGAGTTCAGCTGGGCGTAGAGGTCGGTCAGGGCACCATCGCGGATGAACAGGAGGCGCGCTCCATCCGTGGTGAAGATGTGCTCGTTGCTTTCCGAGTAGTAGGCAGTCCAGGGCTGGAGGACCCAGTCCACCTGGCCATCGCCCGTGTCGGGGGTGAGCGAGGCGACGCGGTTGGTGCCGTCCGCAAATAGCGCCGCGTAGCCCGCCTCGCATTGGGCATCGGCGGCCTCCACGGGGTCGTTGGCCGTCGCCGCAAAGTCGCCCGCGATACCTCCACTCGAAAGCACGATGTCCAGTCGCTCGACGACGGCCGAACAGTCGCTTGCGCAGTCGTCGATGGCGACGCCGGTGTTGTTCGCCGTGCCCTCATCACAGACCTCCCAGGCGTCGACGTTCATGTCGCCGCACTCGCTCACGGTCACCGTGTGGCACGCGTCGGCCACGTAGAGGTCGAACTCGAAGAGGTTGCGCGTGCCCGTCCCCGTCTTGTGGACGTCGAACTCGAAGTAGCCCGGAAACTTGAAGGTCAAGGCGGGGCCCCAGCCAACGCCATAGATCGTCGTGTTTTGCACGAATGAGGTGGCGGCGACGAAGTTGCCCGACTCGTAGAGTTTGAGCTCATCCGCATCTCTAGCGAGCGAGTAGCTCCCCGCCGGCGCCCCCCGCAAACGCAAGTCGGTCACCAAGAAGGGACCGAGGTCGGTGTCGAGCAGCAGCTCCACCTCGGTCGTGGCGCAGGCCACCATGTCGCCGTCGCCGTCGCCGTCACCATCGCCGTCGCCGTCGCCGTCACCGTCGCCGTCGCCGTCGCCGTCGCCGTCACCGTCGCCGTCGCCGTCGCCATCACCGTCGCCGTCGCCGTCGCCATCACCATCGCCGTCGCCATCACCGTCACCGTCACCATCGCCGTCGCCGTCACCGTCACCGTCACCATCGCCATCGCCGTCGCCGTCGCCGTCTCCATCACCGTCGCCGTCGCCGTCACCGTCGCCGTCGCCGTCGCCATCGCCGTCGCCGTCACCATCGCCATCGCCGTCGCCATCGCCGTCGCCGCTCGTCGTTTCGCCGCTCTCTCCAGAGCCGGACTCCGAGTCCGTTTCGCTCGTGCCGTCGTCTTCGGCCGTGGCGTCGTCGGCACAAGACGCGCCGAAGGTGGTGAGAGCAGCGAGGGTGAATGCGTTGAGCAGTCGGGTTCGAATCACCGCGTCTACCTACGGGGCGCCCTCACCGCGGTCAACCCGCACAAGGCTCCCCAACCCAACGAAACGGCTCGAGCTAGGGTGAATTGTGGACCAGCTTCGACGCCCATCTCGTGTCCGCAGCCGACCCGGGCCCCACCAACACCTCGGCCGCGAGCTCTGCTCGCAAGCGCGGATCCGCAAGGCAGCGCTTCGCCGCCTCAACCAGCTGGGTGCGGGGCTCGGATGCGAAACGGTACGCGCTGCTTCGATGGATTCCGAGTGTTTCGAATCGCCTAGTGTCGAGGTGGCCATTGATGTCGCGGTGAACCTGAACGAGGGCGCGACGTGTCATCGGAGAGGCGAGCAGTTCCGCTCGCGTGCGTCGGGCCGCTCGCGCTAGGCCGACGAGGACCTCGCTCAGACTCGCGGTCTCGGGGAGCTGTGCGGCGGGGGGAATCTGATGGGCCAGGAGTCGGCAGCGACCGTCTTGGGCCATGCGGTGGATCGCCCGGCGGGTCAGCTCGTGGCGCGGGATGGCGAAATGTTTGGAGAGTTCGTCAACGCTTGGGTGGGCTGGCTGGGTTACGCCAAAGAGATCTCGGAAACTCGAGAACTCCCACGCCAAAGGTCCGCGAGAAAGACCGGCCGCGCAGGGGTTCAGCCAGATGTAGAGAAGGGTCCGAAACGCGATCTTTGCCGTGCTCGAAGTTGTGACGTGCGCGCGTTGCCAAAGTGGTCGGCCTTCGTGGAAGTGTCGTTGGAACTGACCGAGACAGCGGTGGAGACGCTCGAGCTCCGTACGCGCGACGGCACCGGGCACCAGGATATGAAGGTGGTCGAGCATCACGACGCAGGCGAGCGCAGTCGGAAAAACCTCGGCCAGCTTTCGCCACAACCAGATCTGCGCTTCACGGCGTTGCAGTGGTGACAACCCACGATGCGCGGCTACGACGACATGTGAAGCGACCGGATTCGACATGACCGATGCGTGGGGCAAGTCTCGGTCCATCCGGGCACAGACCCGATGTCGGGGACTTAGGTCCTGGGGCGCGAATCGAACGACCCGCGTACAGGACAGGTGGCCGGTGGGGGGGACGGTCCAGATCCCAGCGATGCCCGCTCCCTTCGTTCGAGACGACGCGTCTCGAAGCACGCGAGGGAGCTTCCGCGCACGGGGACGGAGGGTCCCGAAACGGGCGCGCGGTTGGGGCGCCAGGTCGAATCGGGACCGAGCGTCCCGAACAGTGGTGGGCGAGTGCCTCGCACAGGGCGAATCGGGACGGAGAGTCCCGAATCGGGCGCGCGGTTGGAGCGCCAGGTCGAATCGGGACGGAGGGTCCCGAACAGTGGTGGGCGAGTGCCTCGCACAGGGCGAATCGGGACGGAGGGTCCCGAAACGGGCGCGCGGTTGGGGCGCCGGAGCGAACCGGGACGGAGCGTCCCGAAGGGTGGTGGGCGAGTGTCTCGTGCATGGCGAATCGGGACGGAGGGTCCCGAAACGGGGGCGCGGGCGAACCGCGGCCGCGCATCGGGACGGACCTCCGCGAGAACGCGGCTGGCGTGCGGCCGTTAGCGTGCTGAAGCGTGAGTGGTGGGTCGCCGACCGACCCCACCCCCCCAAAGAAAAAGGCGGGGTCGACCGAGGTCGCCCCGCCTTTGTTCGAGTGGGCGCTGGCGCTAGACGAGCTCGGCGACGGCGGCGGCTTCTTCGGCCAGCTCTTTCGCGGTGGCGTCGATGCGGGCGCGGGAGAAGTCGTCGATCTCGAGGCCTTGGACGATCTCCCACTTCTTGTCCTTGCAGACGATGGGGAAGCCGCACAGCAGGCCTTCGGGGACACCGTATGAGCCGTCGGAGGGGACGGCCATGGCCGACCAGTCACCTTCGGCGGTGCCGAGCCACCAGTCGTGGATGTGATCGATGGCGGCGTTGGCGGCCGAGGCGGCGGAGCTGAGGCCGCGGGCCTCGATGATGGCGGCGCCGCGGGTTTGCACGGTGGGGATGAAGTCGTTCTCGATCCAGGCTTGGTCGTTCACGATCGAGGCGACGGACTTGCCGTCGACTTCGGCGTGGAACAAGTCGGGGTACTGGGTGGCCGAGTGGTTGCCCCAGATGGCGAGCTTTTGGATCTCGGTGATCGGCTTGCCGAGCTTGGCACCGACCTGCGAGAGGGCGCGGTTCTGGTCGAGGCGGACCATCGCCGAAAAGCAGCTCGAGTCGAGATCGGGCGCGTTCTTCATGGCGATGTAGCAGTTGGTGTTGGCCGGGTTGCCGACGACCAGGACCTTGACGTCGCGGGCGGCGTGGTCGTTGAGGGCTTTGCCTTGGCCGGTGAAGATCGGGCCGTTGGCCAGCAGCAGGTCCTTGCGGAGCATGCCCTTGCCACGGGGGCGGGCGCCGACGAGCAAGGCGACTTGGGTGTCCTTGAAGCCGACGTTGGGATCGTCGGTGGCTTCCATGCCGGCGAGCAGCGGGAAGGCGCAGTCGTCGAGCTCCATCATCACGCCCTCGACCGCCTTCATGGCGGGGGGGATGTCGACCAGCTGCAAGATCACGGGCTGGTCTTTGCCCAGCATGTCGCCGGAGGCGATGCGGAAAAGGAGGCTGTAGCCGATCTGGCCGGCGGCGCCGGTGACTGCGACACGAACGGGTTGCTTCATCTTCGTTGGAACTCCTCGCACGCCGTGGGCGCGCGGGCGCAAGCTATCCCAGTTCCCTCGCCCACGAAAGGGCCGCGACCCGAGGGCGGCCAGTGCGAAGGGCAGCCGGCCAAAGCTCGGCGGCGGCGCCATTGGACGCTCAGCTGGCGGGGAAGGGCGCTAGATCGACGAGCGTGTGGCGGCTATAGATCCGTCGTGTTTCGCCCGCGCGCGTGGATCGAGAAGTTTCGAAGGCGAGGGGCGTCGGGCTCGAAGGCCGCGCCCGCCGCACCGAATGAGCGCGATCCCGTCTTCCCGGTCGCGCGCGCGGCCGCGCCTCGTCTCGAGCACCGCATGATCGATGTGGGCGCCGTGCGCCTGAGCTGCACCTTGGCCGGGCCCGAGGACGGACCGCTGCTGATCTTGTTGCACGGCTTCCCCGAGTACGGCGGGAGCTGGCGGCACTTCGTCGCTCCGCTGGCCCGGGCCGGCTTTCGGGTGGTGGTCCCCGACCAACGGGGCTACGGACGCAGTGACAAGCCGCCACGGGTCCGCGACTACCACATCGATGCGCTCGCCGACGACGTCGAGGGTTTGATGCGCGCGCTGGGCTACCCGCGCGCGCACGTGGTCGGGCACGACTGGGGGGCGGCGGTGGCGTGGTGGCTGGCGATGCGCAGCCCGGCGAAGGTCGAGCGACTCGTGGCCATGAACGTGCCGCATCCGGCCGTGATGCGCAGCGAGCTTTTGGGCAACCCCAAGCAGACGCGGCGCAGCTGGTACATGTTCTACTTTCAAGTCCCCCGGCTGCCCGAGTGGAGCTTGTTGCGCGACGGCGGGCGTCGCTTCTACGACAACTTGGCCAGCCACGCGGCGCCGGGGTCCTTCCCCGAAGAAGACCGCGAGCACTACATGCGCGCATGGGCCCAACCCAACGCGATGGGCTCGATGCTCAACTGGTATCGCGCGGCCATGCGCTACCAGTCGACCGGCGATGCGCTCGCGCGTCGGGTCGCGGTGCCGACCTTGGTGCTGTGGGGCAAAGAGGACCACGCCTTGTTGTCGACGATGGCGGCCAAGTCCCTCGACTGGTGCGACGAGGGGAGCTTGCGCTACTTCGAGGGGGCGGGGCACTTCGTGCAGCACGACGCGCGCGTGGAGGTCCTCGAAGAACTCTTGAACTTCTTGCCCGCGCCCGACGCCAGCTGAGGATCCCATGGGCTGGTACGATTTTTTTTCTCGCTTCTACGATCGTTCGCTGGAGCCCCTGTATCTCGACAGCCGGGCGGCCGCGGCCGAGGCCCTCAACGCATCGCCGGGGATGTCGGTGCTCGACTTGCCCTGTGGGACCGGCTTGAGCCTCGCCGTGCTTCGTAAGGCCGTCGGGGCCGAAGGTCGGGTGGTGGGCATGGACGCCAGCCGTGGGATGCTGGCCAAGGCCGCGACGCGGGTCGAGGCCGAGGGCCTTGGCGAGGTCGACTTGTTGCAGCGTGAGGTGCAGTCGATCGAGGCGAGGGCCTTGCTCGAGGCGCTCGGGCTCGAGGCCGGCTTCGATCGCGTGCACGTCTTTTTGGGCATGACGGCCTTCCCGGATCCGGCCGACGCCTTCGAGCGACTTTGGGGCCTCTTGCGCCCGGGCGGCCGCTTCGTCATCGCCGATGTGTACGCCGAAAAACCCGGCTTTCAGGGCAAGATGGTGAACCTCGTCGCGCGGGCCGACATCCGGCGGCGCGTGTGGGAGCCCCTCGAAGCCCACGCGGAGGGCTACGAACGCCGTGATCTGCCCTCCTTGCCCGAGCACGGCGGCCAACTCTTCATCGCCAGTGGCACCAAGGGCGCCGCAAATGGATCCGGGTCGCCCGGAATCTCGTAGGCTTGGGCGAGGCCATGCCCTTTCGATACTCCGCCGTCAGCAACGCGAAGAACAGCATCCCCGAAGATCCGCTCGCGCGCTTCGTGGAGCTCTACGAGGCCTTCGACGACGCGCGGCGCTTTTTCGAAGACAGGGCGCCGATCCGTTTCGCCGCCGCGACCTTGGTGACGACACCGGGCGAAGCGACGCAGATCGTCGAGCGCGTGCGCGGCATCGAGGCCGACTTGCGTCACCTGCTCGGTTGGTTCACGAGCATCGCGCCCTCCTTGCGGCTGATCTTGGCCGCGGTCTTGCACAAACGCGAAGATAATCCCCAGCACTTCGTGGGCGCGCTCGACGAGGCCCGGCAGCGCTTTCGCAAGGCGGGCCTGCGCCGCAGCGAGGTGTACGAGCTGCTGGCCTTCACCATCTTGCGCGGGCAAGCCGGCGGCGGCGAGGTCGACGACACTCGAGTCGAGAGGCTCCGACAGATCTACCTCGAGATGCGCCGCTACCACTTTTGGTTGACCGGCCCCGAGGACTTGCCCGCTTGCGCGGCGCTCACGGGCACCGAGAACTCGGTGCAGGCGATCGGAGAGGGCACCGAAGCCGTCTTTCAGGCCCTGCGTTCGCGGGCCGGCTGGTGGCCGGGCGAGCAGCTGCACACCGCCTCGCACATCATGTTCCTCTCGGGTTCGGATCCCTCGCAGATCACCGAGCGGGCCGCCCAGATGTGCGACGCCTTCAAGGCCGCGGGCCACAAGGTCCGCGGGGCGGACTACGACAACATCGCGCTGCTGACCTTCTTGGCGCTGCCGGTCTCGCGCATCGT
>JAUIJR010000158.1 GCA_030431075.1 Polyangia bacterium
GAGCTCTTGCGCGATCGCGACGCGGGCCGCCTCTACCCGGCGGCGTACACCCCCCAAGAACCCGACGTGAAGCGCCCCGAGGGGCTGCCGGATCTCTCCGAAATCTCATCGAGCGGGATCGAGATCGACCCCGAGAGCCTGTCGCTCGAGTCGGCCCTCCACGACGTGGTGGTCCACGCCTTCGAGGAGTTCTCGAACATGCGCCAGCCGATGCTCCGCTCGACCCGGCGCCTCGGCCACCGCAAGATCGCCAAAGCGGTCGAGTTCATCGAGACCCTGCCCGAGCAAGACGCGTCGAACACCCCCTCCCTCGACGACCTCGCCTCCGTCGCCGGCCTGTCGAAGTACCACTTCTTGCGCCAGTTCTCCCAAGTCGTCGGCATGACCCCCGGCGCCTACATGCGCACCCTTCGCCTCTGCCACGCCGCCCGCAAGCTCCGCACCACGGACATGCCGATCCTCGACATCGCGCTCTCCGTCGGCTTCGCGGATCACCCGAGCTTCTCGCGGGCTTTCGCGCGGCATATGGGGATGACGCCGTCGGACTATCAGAAGCTCGGGCCGCTTTAGGGACGCTGCGGCCCAACCCGCGCCCGCAGCACGACGACGACCCGGCGCAACACCACGAGGCCCGAGCAGCCGACGGCGAGCGGCCACGAGCGTGCATCGGCGAGCGTGAGTCCGAGGCCCAACGTCAGCAGTCCCAGGTCGAGTGCCCAGCCTCTCAGGGATCCGGCCACGGAGGCCCCGAACCCAAGGGCCCACCAAGGAGCGACGAGCAACAACGCAATCGCCCAAGCCCAGGGCCGGCACGCCGACCCGCGGAACCCCAGTCCCTCGCCGCCCGCGAGCGCTTTGGCACGAAAGAGCAGGACGAGCCCGAGCGCGAAAGACAGCAACAGGATCAACGATGCGCGGCCCCGCCAATCCGACGCGCCATCGTCGAAGTCCGGCGTGCCCCGCCACCACGCCGCGCACCCGCCGACCAGTCCACCGGCCACCACGAGCCACCGCAGCCCCGCGCCGAACCATTGTCCCGCGACCAGCTTCGGCGCCTCGCAAAACCATTCACCGCCGAAGGCGACAGCCGCAACGAAACCGAGTAGCGCGGCAAAGCCGAGGGATGCCCGTGCGGAGCGTGCAGAACCGAAGGCGGGGGTCGCCACGGCTGCGATCAACAGAGGATCCCAGATGCGCCCCGGACCTCGAAACCCACCAATGGCGTCGAGAAGGAGTAGCCAAAGGCCGACTGCGAGCGTGAGTCGCCCAAGCACCCAAACACTCTGGGCGACGACGCGGCGAACCATTTTCACTGCGCTCCCGACGAAGCGTCCGCCCTCCGGTACTTCGCCGACTCGCACACGGCTTCATCGAGGCCACCTGACTCATCGAAGCTGCGGCTCCAACCGACAGGCAGGCCGTGGACCGTGCGGAACCCGTCCCAAGTCAGACGACGCTCGGCAAAGCCCGAGCAGTAGCTCACGCCGCTCGAGTTGGCCTGACAGAAGGTCGTCGCAGCGCCATCCGGCGAGAGTTCGAGCAGCCAATTCCCCTGCGTCGGACCACCTCCGCCGCGCAGCATCGTCAACTCGCAGTCCGGCCCGAATTCGAAATCCACGAACGATGGCCCTCGCTGGTTCACCTCGACCACGAGTTGACCTCCGCAGGTGTAGGTCCACTTGCCCCTCGCTTCTCCGCGCTCGAAGTAGGCAACGACTTCGACCTCGCCCGCAGAACGTCGAAAGTCCCACCGGCCATCCGGCTGACCGTTCAACAACTTCCCCTCGAGGGTTGACGCCGAGGGTCCCTCACCGAGGGTGACTCGGGCGGGCCCCGTGGTCTGTCCCGCATCGAAGGTCACGAAGGCGCCGAACCCTGGCCGTTCGTGCGACCAACGTCCGGTGGGGTTTCCCCCATCATCGAGTGAGCCCACCCAGGTTTGCGGTTTGCGAGCGCCGTCGGGTTCCCACTCGCGGCGTACCGTCGACTCTGTGACTTGAACGCCCGTGCCCGTCCCGGCTGTGTCTTCTCCGGGCGAATCGGTCGTCTCGAGGTCTTCCGCATACGGAAAGAAGGGACTGTCCCCCGATGGAATGGCGGCGACCGAAACGGCACATGCCTCCCACGAAGCCGGTCCCGCAAGCGTGGGGGATGCAGCAGAGTCGCCGCCCACCGCCTGCGCGCAAGATGCAAAAGGAGGCAGGATGCAGGCGCCGACAAAACCCACCCGCCTACTCAACCTCCTCATGCAGCCGCTCTCCGTACGTCGTAGCCGAACTCCCAGGTCTTCGACCCCGAGCCCGTCGTTTCCACCGACTCCGTGATCCGCCCGATGGCGTCCCGCACATGGGACTCCTCGTACAGAAGGCCAGAGCTGTTCGTGTAGGTCATCGTCTCGGGTTCGCCAAAGCCATTGTAGGCCAGGCTCGACTGCGTGTCCCCTACCGTCACCGTGGACAGCAGGCCGTTGATGGCGTCGTGGACCACGGTCGCGTCCCCCGCCTGCGTCAGCAGCTCGTCCGCGTCGTAGCTGAAGGCCACCACGTGGGCGCCGCCGATGCTTTGGCTGATGGGGCGGAAGGAGTTGTCGTAGGTCGCGGCCACCGTCGCGCTGTGCGTGGTGGCAGCTGTATCACTTCTTCTTGCTTCGCATCTTCCCGTTGCCCAGAACCTGTAGCCACTCACCGCTGGGGGCCGTACGAGCCTTGACCTCGCTCTTCGTCACCTTGACGAGCAAGGGCCCTGGATACTTCGCAAGGCACGCCGCCACTCGGGAGCCGTGACTCTCCAGCAACTCAGCTTGCTCCTCAGGCAAGAGAGAGTGCAACAGAACTGCCCGCGCCTTCGCGGCGCAAAGGACGTGGAGCATGATCCCATCGCTGCGTCCGCGGTCGCAGGTGACGATCACGCTCCCGGCGAGAACGACCTCCGGCACCCAGTCCTCGTCCCGCGCGTCGTGCTCGAATCGCGCAGTGTGCAACGCGCATGGCACCCCGCGACTCGTCAACCACTCCGCCAATCGCTTGCCGAGGTTGTTGTCGAGATGCAGATGGTGTTCGCTAAGCGGCGACGGACTGCTCGAAGCGGAGCGCTTCTTCGACTTCGTCAAGCGGGACCTCGTAGTCGTCGGCGATCTGGCTCAGGCTCTCTCCGGCACCGAATCGCGCATAGACGACCGCAGTCTCCAGGTTGTGGGCAACCGTGTGCGGTCGTCCGAAGCGAACGCGGGGACGAACCGCCACCGCAGCCGGGTCTGTCGTCGGCGCGTGCGGCCGACTGAAGAGACGCACACCCGAGATCACCCCATCCTCGACTTCCAAGCGATCGAGTGAATCCTGAAGGACTGGCCGAAGTGCTCCCTGTCCCTGCTTCGAAGCGCTGATCAGCATCGCCTCTTGCTGGATGAAGATCTCCTGCTGGTCCCGGTCGAAGAGAAGGTCACGGAACAACGGACGATCGCTGAGCCCCGAGTCACGGATGTAGTCCAGTGCGGGACGGAGGTTTTGGACACGGACACCGTGGAGCTTGAGCGAAGCGATCACTGCGAGCTGCGCGAGTTCCTCGAAGGAAATCGGTCCGGACTCTCGCGGTGTACCGTCCCCAATCAGGGGGCCGTACTGGCGACCATCTCCGTGGTCACGGCCGTACAGCCAGTAGCGTAGGGAGCTCACCGAAACGTGCAGGAGCCGCGACACCTCCGCGAAGGTGTACGAGCCAAGCTGAGCCAGCTCGCCGTCGATGTGCATGGCTTCCGTCACCCCCGCGTTCTAGCACTGCTCGGGAGCCCCGCGAGAAAGTCGCGCCAAACGGGGATGGGGCTCCGACTGGGGGGCCGGGGCCGCTGCTTTCGAGTCCCCGACCAGACAGGAAGATCCGTTCGGTGCCCCCGGTGCAGGGCCGGCCTCAGCCCTCCTGCTCCCCCACCTCCGCCGCAAACCTCGGCAGCTCATCCGCCGGCACCTGCCGCACGGTCACGGCCGGGTGCGGGAAATTCTGTGGGCGTAGGCGGCCTTTGGGGTCGGGGCGTTCGTGGAGGATGTCGCGCCAGGCTTCGGCGGCGGTGACCAGGGCGTCGAGGTTGGCCAGGGCGTCCTCGCGGCGTTGGGGGTCGTGGGCGTAGTGGGCCGCGCGCGCGCCGTAGTCCTCGAGAAAGTGGCGCAGGGTCGGGACACCGGGGCGGATCTCGGGGCGGGTCTCGCCGCTTTGGGGGTCGTAGCCGTAGCGATGTTGGCCCACCTCCAGCATGCGTTGGAGCTGGCCCAGCCACACCAGGTGGCGGCGCCAGCGGTGGTCTTCGAAGTCGAAGTTCAGCAGGGCTTTGCCCGCCTCGTCGCCGCGCGCCGCGATCGCGTTGACCAGGGCCGGCGGCATGTCGAGATTGAGCCCGCCCTCGTCGGCCGAAAGTTCCACGGTCGCAATGCGCTCGCGGTAGCCGGGCAATGTCGACTGCAGGTTGTCCTGCCAGTCTTTCATCGTGTCGATCACGCTGCCGAAAAATCCGCCGATGCCTTCGATCGAGCGAAAGCTGCGCAAGATGCCCTCGCCGGCCGGCTGCGGAAAGCTCGGCGCGCTCGTTTTGGGGGCCGCTTTGCCAGGTGCGTCCTCTTTGGGTCCGGACGCATGCGCCAAGGTGATCCCGAAAGTCGGACGCGTGGGCCAGGGGCTGTCGAAAAAGTGGATCGGGAAGTTCGAGCAGATGCCGCCGTCCGAGAACCACAGCCGGCGAAAGGGTCGCTTGCCCTCTTCGTCGGCTGGCTCCGTGTAGTCGATCGCGTGCAGCGGCACCGCCCATAAAAGGAGGGGGAAGCTCAGCGACATGCGCACGGCCACGATCACCGGGAGCGCTTCGGCCGGGGGGAGCTTGTAGTAGCCGTCGCCGGCGTCGTACTCGGGCTTTTGCATCGCCGCGATCACCTCGGCCGGGAAGAGCGACGCGAACTCGTCGGGGCGCCACCAGTAGAGTTCTTGCGAGAAGGGCATCACGCAGGGGCGGCCGCGGGTGAGGTCCGTGGTCATCACCCGCAGCTCGATCTCGGGGGCGTTGCGTCCCGGGGGGCCAAAGAGATCGCCGAAGGTCAGGACCTCGTCGAGGGGCTTGCCGGCGAGGTCTTGGTAGGTCGCGTGCAGCCAGCGGGTCAGGGTCGGCTTGTTGGGGTTGGGGTGGGCGCCGTGCTCCATGCCCGAGCACATCCCGAAGTGGGTCTCGGCCATGTCGCGCAACAAGGCGCGCTTGAGGCGGAGGGTCAAAAACAGACCCTCGAAGACCACCCACAAGCCGGCCACCACCAACCAAAAGGCGACGCTCAGCCACGGCGGCATGCCCTGCATGAAGAGCAGGCCGACCACCGCGAAGAAGATCGCCGGCAGCGCGCCCATCAAGGCTTGCAGGGGGTAGCTCGTGCCCAGGATCCAGCCGGCCTGGAGGAGATAGCCGACCAGGCGAAAGGCCGAGCGGATCCACAGGAGGATCCGCTGCCCCCAAGTGTGGGCTTCGCCCTCGGCCGACACCGACTTGCCAAAGCGCAGGGCCAGCATGAAGAGGCGAAAAGGTGGGCGCGCGCTCGGACAGGGGACGAACAAGCTGGCGAGCAGCTGGCCGACCTCGTCGGAGAGGGTCGCCAGGCGCGTGAAGCTCTGGGGATTGCGAGCGTTTCGGCGTCCCCATTCGGCGGCGGCGGCGGCCCCGGCCGCGATGGCCCCCGCGCTCGCGCCTCCGATGCTGCGAAAGCGGTAGCGCCGCGAGAGCTGGGCGATGGCGGGTGGGTAGACCACGCCGCTGGTGATGCCGCCGCGCATCACCAGGTCGCACTCGGGCTGCGGCGCGGAGATGGGCTCGGTCATCGCGCGGCGAGCTTATGCGATGCGCCTTTGCCGGGGCCAGCCTTGCTTGCTGGGCCCTTGGCGGCCGGCTACCAGCGCAGCTCGATCTCGGTCTCGGCGCCCGTGCCCCGGCGCTCCAGCTTCACGTCGAGGTCCGCATAGCCGAACATCGCGAGCAAGGCGGCCTCGTGGACCATGAAGATGCACTCGCAGCCCTCGAGGTGCAGCGGGACGCCTTCGAAGCGCAGGCGGGTCCGGCCGGGCTCGACGATCTCCCCCACCACCTCGCCGGTGCCGCGACAAAAGGCCGACCAGATCCGTGGGTACACCCGGTGCACCGCGTCCCCGCGGATCCCAAAGATGGCCTCGAGGGTCGCCGCCAGGGCGCGCATCAGCGTCGACTGGCTGAACTCGAGAAAGTGCGCGACGTAGTGCATGCGCGCGTCTTCCCAGCCGCGCAGCTCGACGTGCGCCGCGCGAACGGCCAGCGAGTGCGAGAAGGGCAACCACGACAGGCTGCCGCCTTGCTCGATCGCCTCGATGACCTCGGCGGGGACGCTCGCACGCACGTGGGCGTCGAGTTCCGGATCGCGGGCCAAGCTTCGGAGCAAGCCGCGCTCGACGGCGCCCCGAATCCGTGGTGTCTCGCTCGACACTCGACCAGCTTAGTGGTCCGCCGCGCGGACTCCAAGCTGAGCGAAGGACGCATGGAGCATCCACCGCACTTGGACGCAAGCGCTCGCTATGCGGTCTCGGCGCCCTCGGAGTCGGCGGACTCCGCTTCGATCTGTTTGCGAACCTCTTCCATGTCGAGCTCCTTGACCTTGCCGACGAGCTCTTCGAAGACGCCGCGCGGCAACGCGCCCGCCTGCTGGAAGATGATGATCTGCTCTTTGAAGACCATGAGCGTCGGGATCGAACGGATGCCGAAAGAGGCCGCGAGCTCGGGCTGGTCTTGGGTGTTCACCTTGGCGAAGACGACGTCCTCGTGCGCCTCGGAGACGGCCTCGAAGGTCGGGGCGAAGGTACGGCAAGGACCACACCAGGGCGCCCAAAAGTCGACGATCACGGTGCCGCCTTGGTCGATGGTGTCCTTGAAGTTGTCTTTGGTCAGCTCGACCGTGCTCATGGTGTGCTCCTTTGGGTGACGCGCTCGACTACGAAGGCGTCGCATTTAGGTTACCGGACTTCGCCGGCCCGCGCTCGTCGAGCGAGCTGCGCAGATCTAGCGGCCAAAGATGATCGATTCGCGTCGGAACAAACGTGCGGTGATCGCCACGCACAGCAAGCCCAGCAGCAAAGACGAGGCACCCGCGATGGCGAAGGCGCCAAAGCTTACGCTCTCTCCGCCCATCACCCGGTCGAGCAAGACCTGCTGTCCGAGCGCGGGCACGGGGATCATCCACGGCGCGTCCCCCAGCTCCCACAAGCTGGCCACGAAGCTCGGCACCAAGGGCACCAGCATCAGCAAGCTCAGATAGCTTTGGGCCTCTTTGAAGGAGCGCGCGAAGGTGGCCACCAAAAGCTGCAGGCCCGAGGCCAAAAAGCCCATCGGCACCGTGGCCGCCGCAATGCCCAGCGCGATCGAGGGCCCAAGATCCAAGCTGATGCCGAGCTCTTCCAAAGGCGCGTAGGCGACGGCGGCCAGAGAGCCCGCGAGCGTCAGTATGACGGCCCCCGAGGCGAAGACGACCGAGCCCGCCCACTTGCCGATGACGATGGCCTCGCGGGGCACCGGGTTGATCAGCAGGGGCTCGAGGCTTCGCCGCTCGCGCTCGCCGGCGGTCGCGTCCACGGCCAGCTGCATGCCGCCGATGAAGGCGGCCATGATCACGAACATCGGCAAGAAGTCGAGGACCTTGGCCGCGAGCTGCTGCTCGCTCGCCACCTCGTGCTGGACGAAGCGCACGGGATTGACGAGCTGCGGGTCCACCCCGCGCGCGATCAGACGCAGCGAGCCCATCTGCCCGGACCAGGCCTGGATCAGGCGCTCGACCTTGCGGGCCCCGGCCCGCGTTTCGTCGCGCGTGCCGTCGACGGTGAAATGCACCGAGGCGACCTTGGCCGCCTCGAAGCGCTCGCCGAAGTCCTCGGGGATCTCGAGCACGAAGTCGCGCTCCCCCGACTCGACCGCCGCCTCGATCTCCTCGGGCGTCTGCTCGAGCTCGACCACCTCGACTTGGTTGGACTCGAGAAAGTCGATCAGAGCCGGGGCGTTTTCGGCCCCGGCCACGGCCAGCTCGACGCTGCCCGCCTCGCGCTGCCGATCCGCCACGGTGGTGAAGGCGAAGGTCACCATCAAAGGGCCGAGCAGCGGAAAGAGCAGCGTCGAGAGCAAGGAGCGGCGGTCGCGGACGCCGTCGAGCATCTCCTTGCGAAAGACCACCCACACCACGCGCCAAAAACCCATCAGCCCTTCCCCTCCTGGCTGGCATCCGCTTCGGCCGCCCCTTCGACGCCGGTCAATCGGACGAAGGCCTCCTCGAGATCCTCGGTGCCGGCCTGGGCCCGGATCTCGTCGGGGGAGCCCGAGATCTCGACGCGACCGCGCGCGATGATCACGATGACGTCACACAGCGCCGAGACCTCTTGCATGATGTGGCTCGAAAAAAGCACGCATCGGCCCTCGGCTTTGAGCCCGCGGATCTGCTCGCGCATCGCTCGGGTGCTCATCACGTCGAGGCCGTTGGTGGGCTCGTCCAACAAGATGTTTTGGGGGCGGTGCACCATGGCGCGAGCCAGCGCGACCTTCATGCGCTCGCCTTGGGAAAAGCCGGCCGATTTGCGCTTGGCGATGTTCTGCATGCCCAACGCGGTGATCAGCTCGTCGACGCGGCGCTCGAGCTCGGCCCCGCGCAGGCCGTGCAGCTCGCCGAAGTAGCGCACGTGCTCGACGGCGCTCAGTCGCGGGTACAAGCCCTGCGCGTCGGGCAGCACACCCAGCCGCGCTTGGGCCTCGAGGGGACGACGTCCGACGTCGATGCCGTCGACCTCGACGCGCCCCCCGTCCGGCGCGATCAGGCCGTAGAGCATGCGCAAGGTGGTCGTCTTGCCGGCACCGTTGGGCCCGAGCAAGCCGGTGACGCAGCCGTCCTCGGCGCGAAAGCTGACCCCGTCGACGGCCTTCACCGCCTTGAAGCGCTTTTGCAGGCCCTCGACCACGATCATGGCTGGCCCTCCGTCTGCGCGGCCTCGGCTCGACCGCGCATGGCCGGGCCCGCGCTCGAGATGAAGGGCGGCGGCAAGGCGATGCCCTCGACACAGCCGCGATCGAGACCCGCAGCCTCCCCCGCCGACACGAAGTCCGTGATCAAGCGCGAGACACAGCCCGAGCTCCAGGTGCCGTGCCCGGCCGCGGGCACCACGATGTGCGTCGAGTTCGGCAGTTGCTTCGCCGCTTCCGCCCCCCAGCGCGCCGGGGTCGCCGGGTCACGCCCGCCGGACAAGACCAAGGTGGCCGTGTCGACCTTCACCGGAGCCGCGAAGTCCTCGGGGGGCTCGCCCTTCGGCCATAGCGCACAGGCCTTGGCCATGGGCTCGGCCATGCGACCCGCGAAGATGGCGGGCGTGTCCGAGGCCTTCGCCGCGCCCGCGCTCGCACTCGCGCTCGGGGCCTCGAAGTCCACCCGCGCGTCTTCGCTGCACACGATGCTCAAGAACATGCCGCGGCTGATCGTATCCGAGATGTCGCCGGCGGCCGTCGACAGCGCGATCAAGGGACCGTAGTCCCCGGCCATGGCGCGGTCGAGGGCCAAGGGGATCAGCGCGGCCGTCAGCGGGGAGTACAAAGCCCCGCGCAAGACACCGGTGACGACGTCGCCGTCGAGCTCGAGCTGCTCTTCGACGCCCGTACGCGGATGGCGGATCTGCACGCGCACCGGCGCCTCGTCGAGGTAGGCGATCCACGCCGCCGTGCGCGGACCCAGGCGGGGGAAGGCTTCGTCGCAGCGGGGCTCGGCCTTGCAGTCGGCCAAGACCTGCTCGAGCTGCGCTTGCATGCCCGCGTCCATGGCCACGGGCACCGGACGGTTGGGGGGCGCCATGCCGTCGAGGACGGCCGTGCGTACGACCTCGGCGTGCCGGCGCATGTAGGCCAGGCCCATGCGGGTGCCGTAGCTCATGCCGATCAGGTTGATCTTCGGGTGGCCCATCGCCTGACGCAGGGCCTCGAGGTCGGCGACGGCATCCTCGGTCAAGAAGTGCCGCGGGTCGTGCTCATAGCTCTCGAGGCAGCGGCGCAGCTCGGCTTCGGGGAAGTCGCTGGTGAGCATCTCCGCGAGGGCCTCGTCGGGGAAGTCGCAGTCCAAAGGCGCGCTCGATCCGGTGCCCCGCTGGTCGAGCAAGACGATGTCCCGATCCGCGCGCAGGCGGTCCAAGACCGGCGCGAGCATCGGTCCCACCTCGGCCGCGGCTTGCCCCGGGCCGCCGACCAACACGTACACGGGATCCGGCTCGGGGGTCTGCCGCCGCGAGGGCAACACCCGCACGAAGAGCTCGAGCTGCGCGCCCTCGGGCTTGGCGCGGTCGACCGGGCGCGCCAGGCGAGCGCACCGCCCCTCGCCATCTGCACAGTCCTCGAAGGCCAAGCTCGAGCGCGCGACCTCGGGCGCGTCACAGGCCGTCGCCCCGAAGCTCAGGGGCGAGAGGCAAGCGAGCGAAACCGCGGCGCGCGCGAGGCGAGACGGGCGCGGCGGCGAGCTCATGTCGCGAAGCTATCACGGGGCCACGCGCGGCTGACACGCCTCTCGCTTGCCAGGCGCGCGCGCTTTCGATGCAATGGGGCGCGGCCCGGTCCGCAGCTCGCCATGCACCTGGCCGTTCTCTCGACCCGCGCAAGCTTGTACTCGACGCGACGCATCGTCGACACCGCGCGCCGCCGTGGACACGAAGTCCGCGTCTTGGATCATACCCGCTGCTCGGCCGTGCTCGGCGGCGAGGGACCCGAGCTTTGGCACGCGGGCGCGCCGGTCTATTGGGTCGACGCCGTGATCCCCCGGATCGGCAGCAGCGTCACCGCCCACGGCGCGGCCGTCGTCCGCCAGTTCGAGGTCATGGGGGTGATGACGGCCGTGCGCTCGCTCGCCATCCGCCGTGCGCGCGACAAGCTGCGCGCCTTGCAGATCTTGTCGCGCAAGGGCATCGCCATCCCGCGCACGGCCTTCGCCCGTCGCCCCCGTCCGGTCGACGCCCTGGTCGAGGCCGTCGGCG
>JAUIJR010000159.1 GCA_030431075.1 Polyangia bacterium
CGTCGCCATCGCCATCGCCGTCACCATCGCCGTCGCCGTCGCCGTCGCCATCACCGTCGCCATCACCATCGCCATCACCATCGCCATCACCATCGCCATCACCATCGCCATCGCCATCGCCGTCACCATCGCCATCACCATCACCATCGCCATCACCATCACCATCGCCGTCACCATCACCATCACCATCACCATCACCATCACCATCGCCGTCACCATCACCATCGCCGTCACCATCGCCATCACCATCGCCATCACCGTCGCCGTCGCCGTCACCGTCACCATCGCCGTCGCCGTCGCCGTCACCATCGCCATCACCAGTTTCGGACGTGGTCATCGTCTCTTCGCCCGTCTCGTTGGGCCGACCGGGGCCCGTCGCGGTTTCGGACACGTCGACGCACTCGCCACGCCCGGCGCCGTCGTCCAAGCAGGGGTCACCGCAGGCGGGGAGCCACAGCAGGGTCGTGAGGGTGGATACGGTGAGCCAGGGGCGAAGTCGATCGTTCATGCGATAGTGAGCCCGCAATCGCGCGCTTGTGCCATCGTGCCCCAGGCGGCCGGCAAGTGACAAGCGAGGCAAAGCCGCAGTGCCGGCCCAGCGTGCGGCCTTGACTCACCCCTCGGCCGGCGGGGCTTCGGGCGGGGGCCACGGCGTGCCGGCGGGTATCTCATCGCACAAGGTGCGCTGATGTAACTGACTACAAAACCAACGCCGATCCCCACATTGCGCCATCCAGCTTTGAGGCCCATCACCATTTCGGGCGCCGTGAAAGTGCGAGACCTCGAGCTCGCTCGCGGCGCAGCCGGTCTGTGGGGCGCTCAGTTCGGCCGCCGGGTGGGTCGCGCAAGCCGCGAGCGCCGCGACGAGGCCCATGGCGAGCGCCCGCACGCAGCTCACGCGGGGCGCAGGTGCCCCGGCTTCAAGGCGCATCGCAGGCCTCCCCAGCGAAGAGGTGCTCGTGGCGGGCGGCGAGGACCTCGCTGGCATCGACGGTGAGAATGAGCCGGTCTCGTTCGTCTTCGCAAGTCGCGCCAAACTCGTAGGTCCAGGTCTCGCGCAAGCAGCGGGTCGGCGCGCCGGCGAAGGCGGCCAGCTCCGGCAAGCTGGCCCCGACCAAGCGGCGATGCGGCCGGCAAACGCCCGGCCGGGTGCACTCCAAGGGCCGCGCATCGCCCCCAAAGCGCAGGCTGTCGGCGTCGGGGGCGATCTCGGGGCAGATGCGGTCGGCCGGGTCGGGGACGCTCGCGTCCAGGCTCGGCAGGTGGGCGGCCACGGGGAGGGGGTCGGCGTCCGGCTCCGGCGTGGCTTGGGGGGCCTGGGCTGGCGGCAAGGAGGGGCGGCAGGCGGCCGCCAAGATGAGGCCGAGCCACGGGGCCACTCGGGCCGCGAGGGCGAGGACGCGAGGCTCGCGCTCACGGGCCGCGGCGGTGGTAGTTTTGGCCCCCATGGGCGCCACACTCTACGCCCTCGGCTACTCGCCGTGGTCCGAACGTGCTCGGTGGGCGCTCACCCATCATCGTGTGCCCTACGCGCAGGTCGAGCACGTGCCGCTGCTCGGCGAGCCGCTCTTGCGCTGGCGAGCCCGTCGTAGCGGGCAGCGCGTGGCCTCCGTGCCGCTGCTCGTCGACGAAAGTGGCGCCTACGGCGACTCCTGGGAGATCATGAAGCGGGCCGAGGCCATCGGCTCGGGGGCGCCGCTGTTTTTCGATCCCGAGGCTTGTGAGCGCGTGCACGAGATGGTCGAGCCGGCCCTGCGCGCGGGGCGGGCCCGCGTGGTCCTCTCGACGCTCGAGAATCGGGACGCCCTCACCGCGAACGCGCGCGCCGTGGCCCCGGCCGCCTTGGCCCCCTTGTTGCGCCCTGTTGCCGCGATGGGGGCCAAGTTCCTCGCGCGCAAACACGAGGCCGAAGCCGGCTCGATCGAGGCCCACGACGAGTCGATCGCGGTGGTCCTCGACGGCCTGCGCAGCGAGCTTCGGGGGCGGCCCTATCTGCTCGGGCGCTTCTCGGCGGCGGACATCACGGTGGCCGGCTTGCTGCAGCTCGTCGAGCCCGTCGCCGATCGCTGGATCTCGCTGGATCCGGCCATCCGCGCGTGCTGGCGAAGTCCGCGCCTGGCGGCGCGCTTTGCCGAGCTCGCCACCTGGCGCGACGACCTCT
The DNA here is from genome assembly GCA_030431075.1 of Polyangia bacterium. Lineage (GTDB taxonomy): Bacteria > Myxococcota_A > Polyangia > Nannocystales > Nannocystaceae > JAUIJR01. The sequence continues at coordinate 2,162 of JAUIJR010000159.1, forward strand.
ACGCCGAGCATCGCCTCGCATGAGTGCCGCGCGCGCGGGCGTGCTAGCTTCCTGCGCGATGCCGCGTCGGCTCCCGCTCGTCTTCGTGTGCCTGCTCGCTCTTGGCGGCTGCGGGCCCTCCCCCTCGGCCCTTTGCGATCACATCGCCGAGATCGCCCGCGCCGAGGCCAAGGGGGGCGAAGCGCCCCTGGACGCCGCGCGCTGCGCCAGCAGCCTCGAGCGCAAACGCGAGCAGTGGGGCGGGGCGGCCTGGTCGAAGCGCGCCTCGTGCATGCTCGACGCGCAAAGCTTGGCCGAGATCGACGCTTGCTAGGCCCTCGCGGCCCGCGGCGCCGTCTGGGAGCCCGATTGGGTACACTGCGCCCGTGTTGGCTTCATCTGTGCGTGCATCGAGGAGCTTGGGGCTGGCGACCCATCTGCGTCCCGTCCTCGGGCTCACTACCTGTCTGATCCTTGCCGCGCCGGGCTGCAGCGACGACGCCTCCGGCGAGGACGACGTGCTCGGCAGCGACGCCGCCGACAGCGGGATCGACAGCGGCTTCACGAGCTCGAGCGGCGAGAGCGGGGAAGCGACGAGCAGCGACTCGAGTAGCGGCTCGACCACGGGCCCCTTGCTCGATCTCGGCGACTCCACCACGGGGACGGCCGAAACCGGCGAGGTCTGCAACGAAGACGTCGACATCGTGTTCGTGATGGATGTCTCCACGACCATGGGGCCTTTCCTCGACAAGCTCGAGCAAGAGATCAACGCCGTCGACACGGCCCTCAACGCGCTGAACTTGCCGAGCCCTCCGCAGTACGGGCTGGTGGTCTTCGTCGACGACGTCCTGATCTCGAACGCCGGCGCGCCCTACACCGATGTCAACCAGCTGCGCATGGACTTCGAGATGTGGAACAACTTCACCGCGTCGAACCAGCAAGTTCAAGGCGGCGGATCGAACTCGACCTGGCCCGAGAACAGCCTCGATGCGCTGTACATCGGCGCGTCGACCTTCCAGTGGCGTCCGGCCGAGACGACCTTGCGCTTGATCATCCACACCACGGACGACACTTTTTGGGACGGGCCGACGACGGGCAACGGCGTGGCCATCCAGCACGGCTACGCCGACACCGTCTCGCGTCTACAGCTCGAGCAGATCCGCGTGTTTACCTTCGCCGCCCTCATCGGCGGCTCGTGCAACTGCGAAGACGTCTCGCCGGGGTGGTCGGCGCCCTACATGGGGATGAACGCCATCCCCGAGAGCACGGGCGGCGGCTGGTGGAACATCGACGAGGTGCTCGCCAACCAGATCTCTTTGTCGGCGAGCATCGATCAGGCGGTCGACGACACGATGTGCGTGCCTTACCCGCCGCCCGACTGAGAGGCGTCGTCGTCGCCCGAGCGCCAGCGCGCGTTGGCGCAATCGACTCGGCGCGCAAAAAAGACGGGGCGCATCCCAGGGAAGATGCGCCCCGCCGGCCGGGGTCCAATCGGTCAAAGACTCACTGAGGGATGGCGCAGACCCCCACGTTCGAGAAGCCGGGGGGCTCCATGCCCTCTTCGTAAAATGCGAGGCACTCCTGCCCACCGCCGGCGCCCGAGCAGGTGTTGGGCTGGTCGAGCTCACAGATCTCCGAGCAACAGCCGAGCGAGCCCGCCGGGCAGTCGGGGGTCACGCCCGCATCGAGGCACAAGAGCCCCAAGTCGCAGGCGTTGGCGAACTCGCAGGGATCCGCGTAGCCGCCGAGCTCGCCGCTGGCATCGAGCACGCAGGCCCAACCTTTGTCGTCGGGGTCGGGCAGGCACAGATTGTCCGCGTTTGGACAGGCCGGGGAGAGGGGGTCGCACTTGGGCAAGCAGATCGGCAGCACGCCCTCGTTGACGATCACGCAGATGTCCTCGGGCGAGTCGCAAGTCGGGGCCAAGCGTGAGCCCTTGCAGTACTCGACGCAGGTACCCAGGCCCGTCTCCGGGTCGGCATCCCAGCACAAGAGGCCGGCCGCACATTCGTCCATGCCGTCGACGCCCGCGCCGCTGCACTGATCGCCGCGCTGCTTGTCACCTTGGACGTCGCGGCACACGTTGCTGTCCCACGAGAGCGAACCGACCTCGCAAGCGACGGCGGTGCACTTTTGGCCGCTTGGACAGTCGTCCTCGGACCAGATGTCGCACATGGCTCCGCAGCCATCGCCGCCCATGTCCGGAAAGAAGCTGCCGCCGGTGTCGGACTCGGTCTCCCCGCCGCTCGAGCCCTCGCTGGTCGAGCTGACGTCCTCCCCCTCGGCGTCGCCGTCGCCGTCGCCGGTCGGGTCGATACCGGCCCCGGTGCCGCAGGCCGCCGCGAGAAAGAGGGTCGTGGATACGAGAATGTGGGTCATCTGAAGCCGTTGCATGATTTGTCCTCCGCTGCGCAATTTTAACTACCAAAGCAAACAAATTAAACAAAATTAAATATTAAAACCGTTAAAACTAACTTAAATCGCGCGATTGCGTGGCGGTGCAACTTATTGATCTCACACGGAAAAAACGAGGTCGGAGGCGGATATGCTCCGTCCGTGGCTCGCGTCGTCACCCCCGGATTTCATGCGCGCGTCTACGCGATGGTTCGTCGGATCCCCCGCGGACGCGTCGCCACCTACGGCCAGATCGCCACCTTACTGGGCTCACCTCGGGTCGCCCGGCACGTGGGCTGGGCCCTCGCGGCCTGCGGCGAGGCCGAGCCGCCGGTGCCCTGGCATCGGGTCATCAACGCTCAGGGCCGCATCTCTTCGCGCGGCGATGTCCCGCGCGCGGAGGCCCAGCGCCACCGCCTCGAGCGCGAAGGCGTGCGTTTCGATGCGCGCGAGCGCGTCGATCTCGGCCGCTACCGTTGGGACGCGGCGGGGGTGGAGCCGCCCGCGGATCCGGTGGAATTCGACTGAGCGAGGGCCTGACGCGGCGCGCGTGCATCCGTCGGCGGCGTCGTACGCAATGGCCGAGAAGCTCATTGACTCCACCTCCATCGGGCCCGGAAGATGTGGCCGCGATGCGTCGTCTGCTTCCATTACTTACACTCGGCCTGCTCACACCACTGGTCGCACTGGCATCACCGCCCGAATCCGTGCCCGGCTCGGTGCTCCCACCAGCAGTACGCCCGGATGCAGCGACCTGGCTCGACTATGGCGCGCCGGACTACGAGACGGCCGCGCGAAGGGGTTGGGCCCAACGTGGCGGCGATGGCATCGACATCACGCCGCTGCGCTATCCGACGCTTGACGACGTGACCAGTCCTCAGGTCACGCAAGCCTTTGCGTGGTTCTCCCGAGCCGGGGGCGAATTCCATCATCTAGGTGGCCTTCCGTATGTCGCGGGGTGGGAGAACTACGAGCCCGGCGAGCAGTTCGATCCCGATGGAAACCCTGCGACGCCACAGTACGTCGAACACGGGCGAGACCTGACGATCGAGTTCGTGATGGCTCGCCTCTTCGACTCGGCTCCGGCGGGGTCCAACGTGCTGGTGACGGTGCAGGGCTTCGTGGAAGACGGGAAACACGACCACTACGACGACGGTGAGACGATTGATCCCGATCGAGAGGAGACGTTCAGTGATTTTGACGAGGGCGACCTGACTCGATCTTTCTATCGAGCGGCCTTTCGAGGCACCTACGTGGCATTCCTTGGCCAGCACTCCGAGACCCAAGCGCACATGGGGATCCACTACGATCTTCGATTCTTCTTGGTAGTGACGTCCATGATTCTTGACGGTCGATGGCCGTTCTACTACGGACCCCTAATTCGTCCCGATGCGATCGCGGTGCTGCTCGACATGGTAGCCAACGGCGAACCCTTCGTCGCGCCGGGCGGGGGATTGCTGCAGGGACGCATCATGCGGAGCCCTCATGCTCGCAGTGATCTGCTTCCCGACAACACGCACAACAAGTTCGCGCTCTTCTCGGAGCTTGCCGCGCCCGGATTGACGGGGACCGACTACGTGTTTCAAACGTCTGCGAACTTCAACGGTGACACACGGTGGTCCATCAATCGCGGACAGGACGCCGTCCTGATCCGAGACACTGAACTCTACGCCGCGTATCGCAGGTACTTCCGAACGCTCTACTACGTCTCCTCCGAGCTGCTCTCCAACAACGACGGTGGCTACCTCTTTGATGCCCCGCTGTCTGACTTCGAGCCACAGTTTCGGAGCTCGGACGGCAGTATTTATGCCTGGTTTGGCCCCAAGAACATGGGGGGCACGGCGTGGGGGGTGAACCGCCGTAGCGATGATCCGGTGCTCGCGGTTCTCGACAGCATCGTGATCACGAACGGGCAGGTCGAGGGGGCGTGTACCGTCCGGCTGGCTCTGTCCGAGTGGGGCCAGGCGATCAAGAGAGACAAGGGCGATCCGACCGAGCATTGGGTGCCCTGGTCCGCGGGGCGGGCACGACTCACCAAGCTCAATGAGTTAGTGGCTGCGGGGTGTGAGGTACAGGCCTTGGTGTCTTCGCCTTCGCGCGGCCAAGCAGTTCCGTCCGGTGTCAGTGAGGGATGCCCCAATGGTGGGCTGGGCTGCCCCGGCGTGTTGCCAGATCAGGTTCCGTTCGACTTCCGGTGGGGCTACACGAACGCGCATCACAAATTCATGTTGATCGACGCGGTGATGCAGCCGATCGATACCCGGACGAGGGCGAAGGGGCGGCGTCGCGTGGTGCAGACCGGGTCTGCGAACTGGCAGGTCGGCTCCTACCCGGGAATTGCCGCCGAGACCTGGCTCGTGACCGTCGATCTCGGGACGCTCTACGTGCAGTTCGCCGACCAGTGGCGGTGGTTGTGCCAAGTCGAGAGCTGGGGGAACACGAACCCGGCCTCGAGGCTCAGCTGTCCGTTCCCGATCACAGACAACTAGGCGCCGCGCGCTACCCGCGCGTGCATCCGTCGGCGCCAAGCCCTATCTTTCGCCCATGTTCGGCTTCGACGCTGAGTCCATGGGCAACCCGGTGCGGTCCGCGTGGGACCGCCTTTCGAATCTTCCGGGCGGGCGGCGGATCTTCTCGAAGTTCCTCGGGCAGGCGGCGCCCTACACGGGGACCATCGACGCCAAGGTGGTCGAGCTGCGGCCCGGCTACGCCAAGGTCGAGATGCGCGACCGTCGGGCCGTGCGCAACCACCTCAAGAGCGTGCACGCCATCGCCTTGATGAACCTGGCCGAGGTCGCCTCGGGGGTGGCCGTGGTCTACGGGCTGCCCGACGACGCGCGCGGCATCCTGAGCGGGCTGAGCATCGACTACATCAAAAAGGGGCGGGGCACCTTGACCGCCGAGTGCAGCTTCGAGCCCGTCACCGACGCCGAGCGTCGCGAGTTCATCGTCGAGCCCGTCATCCGCGACGCCTCGGGCGAGGTCGTGGCGAAGGCCCGTGCCAAGTGGCTGCTCGGGCCCAAAAAGCGCGCGAACTAGCTCTGGCTCAGACCAACAGGGCCTTGAAGAGCTCGAGGTTCTCGGCTTCGGCCTCGTCGATGTGATCGTCGGCCGCGATCAGCTGCTCGACCGCGCTCACGAACAAGGCGCGATGGGCCGCGGGCACGCGGGTGGGATCCACCTCCTCGGGGGCCGGCGGATGCTTGAGCCAGCGCAGGACTTGCTCGCGGTCGTCCTCGAGCTCGAGGCGCTCGATCATCTTGTTCACGAAGGTGCGCTCTTCGTCTTGGATCTCGAGGTCCGCCCAGGCGAAGGAGCACACGAACTTCATCAGGCGCAGACGCTCTTCGCGGTCGAGCTGGCGGAGCATGCGGCGATGGTACCGCGGGCCCGCGAGGGCTCCAACCGGGCAAGCCCGGGGGAGGGCGAAGTGGCGCCGAGGGCCACGCGGGCTCAGCTGCCCTCTTCGGGTTCCCCACGGGCGAGTTTGCGCTGCAAGCTGCGGCGGTGCATGCCCAGGCGGCGGGCGGCCTCGCTCACGTTGCCCGCGCATTCGGCCAGTACCCGCTGAATGTGGTCCCATTCGACCTCGGCCAAGCTGGGGGTGTAGCCGTCTTTGCTCGGCGCGTCGCGGCCTTCGAAGGCGGCCAGGATCTCGGCGATCTCGCTCGGCTTGGTGAGGTAGTGGATCGCCCCGGCACGCATGGCTTCGACCGCGGTGTCGATGCTGCCGAAGCCGGTCAGCACCACGATGCGGATCCCCGGACAGCTGCGCACCAGCGACTCGACGAGCTCGATGCCGCCGCGGCCGGGCATGCGCAAGTCGACGATCGCGCGCTCGGGTTGCCACTCGCGGCACTCGACCAAGGCGCTCGGATAGTCCTCGGCGACCACGACCTGGTAGCCGCGTCGACGCAGCGCCCGGGCCAGGGTTTGGCGAAAGGCGGGGTCGTCGTCGACGACCATGGTCAGCGCTCCGGTCTGCGCGGGGAGGTCTTCGCTCATGATGGCTCGGGAGTAGCGGCGCGGCGCCGGTTCGCGGGGGTGGTGATCGGCAGTCGCAGGTGGGCGCGGGTGCCCTCGCCCGGCGCCGAGTCGATCTCGAGGCTGCCGTCGAGGCTGCGGGCGTGGGCGCGCGCGAGGTACAAGCCCAAGCCCATGCCCTCGGGGCGCGTGGTCGCCAGCGGCAAGAAGGCGGACTCGAGGTGGGCTTGGTCCATGCCCGGGCCCTCGTCGCAGACGCGAAGCTCGAGCTGTGTCGCGTCCACGCTCGCCTCGACCACGATCGGACGGGCGGCCTCGGTGCGCAAGGTCGCCCGCTCGGCGTTGCGCAGGAGCTCGCGCAAGATCTGGCCGACGACGACCAGGGGGAGGGTCAGCTGGGCGGCATCGGCGTCGCCCTCGTAGCGCCAGCTGATCTCGGTCGAACTCTCGGTCGCGCCCTCGGTCGCCGCTTCGAGCTCGCGCAGGGCCCAGGGCCGTTGGCGCCCGAAGGATTCGACCGAGAGCTCGGGAGTGCGCATCCGGCCGAGGATCGACTTGGCGCGCTGGAGTTGCACGCGGATGGAGCGAAGGGCCTCCTCGCGCTCGCTGCCCTCGAGGTGCGGCAGCTCTTCGCTCAACATGCTGATGGTCCCCAGCGGCGTGCCCAGCTCGTGCGCGGCGCCGGCCGCGAGCGCACCGATGGCGCCGAGGTGACGGTCTTCCATGCCGCGCTCGCGCAGACGAATCAGCTCGGCGCGTTGGGACTCGAGGGCCGCCGCGATGCGCTGCACGAAGATCACGAGCAGCCCGCCAGAGACCGCGAAGGCGTACCACATGCCGCGCATGTGGCCGGCGAAGTGGTGGGCGTGCGGGCCTTGCATCGTGCTGCCCGGGACCATGAACATCGACGCGAAAGCGGCCGTGGCCGCGGCCGCGACGATCCAAGTCCAGCGCTGCGAGACCTGCGTGGCCAGGGTCAAGGGGACGAAGTAGACGACGGTGAAGGGGTTTTGCGCCGCGCCGGTACACGCGAGCAAGGAGGTGATGCACGCGACGTCGACCAAGAGGTGCATCCCATTGAGGGGGGCGCTCGCGGCCGTGCGCCGCGTCCAGGCGAACTCGCCGACGCTCACGCCGACCCAGGCCACGACGGTCAGCAAGCCCGCCTCGGTGCGCGGGTCTTTGGGGAGCCAACCCAAGCTGGCGATGCGCGCGGCGTCCACCCACGCGAGCCAGCCGAAGGCGAGCGCCGCGATCCCCAGCAAGACCAAGCGGGCGGCCATCAAGCCGCGCCAGGTGATCTGTTGCGAGGTGGGGGTCGAGGGGGCCACGAAAGTCGCTCGCCGCAGCTTGCCACCCGCAGCCGGCGGCCGCGAAGGGGTCAAAAGGCCGAGACCTCTCCGCCGCTTTCGCCCTCGGACTCGCTCTCGGACTCGTCGGCGTGATCGTGCGGCTGCTGGCAGCTGCCGACGGCCACGGCTCCCTCCCCGCCTTCGCGCGGGTGGTAGTCGCAGATGAGCCCCGACTCGCAGTCGGTGAAGCGCTGGCAAGGCACGCCGACGCCCTCGAGGGGGCCGGGGCAAGCGCACAGCCAGGCGGTCGCAGCGCCGAGCCCAAGTGCACGCGAGAGGCGAGACATCGGGGCGAAGCTAGTGCCTTTGGGCGGCGTGCTTGCGACATCGGGTCGCAGCTTCGCTCGGCCATCGCGGTAGGTGGGCCGCGTGAGCGCACGCGCATTCGCTTGGCCCGCCCTCGGCGTGCTCGCCTTTGCCGCTTGCCTCGCCAATTTTGCGCCGCCCATCGGTGCTCGAAATCCCCGCCCGGGCGACCCGCACACCGGCGTGCGCGCCGGCGACGACTGGTCGCGCTGTTCGGCCTGTCATGTGGCCGCCGACGCGGCCGGTGCCGCGGCGATGGAGGACCCTTCGGCCGCGGCGCCCGTCGCCGCGTGGATGATCGACGACGCGCGGGGCTGCACCGACTGCCATCGCGTGCGCGGAGGTGCGAGATGAAGGGCGTGGCGAAGACCCCTCGGGCGCTCGGCCTGCTGTGCGGCGCGGCGCTCAGCTTCGCGGGCACACCCGCGCACGCGCACCATGTTCCCGGGCACGCCGCCTCCGAGAGCGCGCGCAACCTCGATGGGGTGGCCGGGACCAGCGCGATCGCCCAAAGTCGCGTCGGCCTGGTCGGGGCCTACAGCCTGGCGCGCACGGTGAGCACCCCGGCGCATACGGGCAGCTTGGCGCTGCTGGGGGAGTGGGCGCCCAAACCCGCGCTCTCGATCGGCGCCCAGATGCCCTGGGTCTTCGTGCGCGCGATCGAAGACGAGGGCCCCGCGCCGCTCGTCCACGGCTACGGCGACACGCGCGTCTACCTGCGGGTCACCCCGCACGCCGACAAGCTCGTGCATCGACTGCTCACGGTGGGCGTGGACGCCAGCTTGCCGACGCGCAGCTTCGCCACCCCCGGGGACCCGGGCCGCACCTGG
>JAUIJR010000160.1 GCA_030431075.1 Polyangia bacterium
CCGGGTTGATCAAGCGGGTCTTGGCGGCGACCTCGTCGATCCAAGTCGCAAAGGCCTCGCTTTTGAGGTGATAGTCCCAGGTGCTGCGCAAGAGCACGTGGCTGAACTCGCTCCAGTCGACCTGGGCGTCTTGCCAGGGCACGAAGCGAGCTTCGGCCCCACGCGCACGCAAGGCCTCGGCCAGGGCATCGTCGTCGCGGGCGGACGGCGAGACCGCAGCGCAGGTGGCGAGCGCGACGCGAGCGCTCACGGGCTGGCCTCGTCGAAGACGCGTCGAGCCAAGGCCTCGCCCATGTCGTCGAGCATGGGCCGCGAGACGGCGTCGTACTGGTAGAGGTCGTCGTTGAGCACGCCGTTGTCGTTGACGTAAAGGACGACCGTCACCACGAAGGCGCGACCACTTTTGCGATCGCGGATGTAGGCGTTCTCGAGGTGAAAACCGAAGGCGCGCCCGGCCTTGTTGACGTACTCGATGCGCGCGGGGCTGCGCACGCGCATGACCCCCTCGAGCATGGTCTTGTAGCGCAGCGCCGATTTGTGCTCGTCCTCGTAGACGGGGTTTTTCGAGGCCAGCGGGTCCTCGGTCATCGCCTTGCGCAAGAAGGCCAGCTCGCGCTTGCCGAGCCCGAGATCCGGAACGCGTGGATCCCCCGCGAGCACGATGCCCAAGGTGAGGCGATGAAAGTCGCGCAAAGAGACGAAGTTCTTGGGCCCGAAATCCATCGGCGCGTCGACGCGGGCTTTGCCCTGCGCTTCGTCGAGGTAGGCCTGCCCGACCTCCATGCGCGGGAGCTCGGTCGGCGGCAGTTCGGCGCGGGACTCTCGGGCCTCGACGACCACCCGCTTGCCTTTGGCGGGGCGCATTTCGACGCGCGGCGCGAGCAGGGGCTCTTCGTCGTCGCCGACCACCCACAATGGATGGCGTACGAAGGTGTGATCGAAGCCCATCGCTCGCATGTGCTCATGGAAGCGGTCGAAGCCCACGAACTGCATCAGGCGATTGAAGGCCGTGTTGTTGGAGACCAGCTGCATCTTGCGGATCTCGTGGCCCAAGGTGATGAGACCGCCGTCGAGGTTGCTCTCGTCCTTGGTCTTGACGCAGCGCGTCGACTTGCCCCGGCACAAGGCCAAGGGGGTGTCGAGGGCGAGGCGCTTGCCATGCGTGGCGCGCAGCGCATCGAGCTCGCGCAACGCCGCCACCGAGGCGAAGGTCTTGATCGCCGAGGCGGGGTACACGTACTCGGCGTCTTCGCGGTAGCGGTGCTCGATGAACTCCAGCTGCGCTTGGCCCTCTTCGTCACGCGGGCCGGGGCGCAACTCGGTGACGATGAACTGAAAACGAAAGCGCGCCGGGTCGTCGACCACGGCGGACCACTTGGGGCGCAGATCGGCGAGCAGGCCTTCTACGAAGGGGTCGGGCACCTCTTTGGGGGCTTCGGCCGCGTCGGGGGCCTCGGCTGCGTCGGGGCCTTGGGCCGTGTCGGGGCCTTGGGCCGCGTCGGTGGGCGAGGCAGGATCTGGGGCCCCCGTGGGCGCCGGCGCCGACGCGGGCGCGTGGGGCTCGACGCCCGCCGCGGGGTCGGCGGGGCTTTGCTCTTTGGCACAACTCGCGGCCACGCCCAAGATGAGCAGCAGCGCGGCGGGGCGAAACTCGCGTCGCACGCCCCGAGTGTGCCACGGCTGGTGGCGACGCGCCCTCAAGGGGCCGACTCGGCCGCGATCTCGGGGGGACGCTCGTCGACCTCCGGCTCGCGGTCGAGCACCGAGTTGCCGTCGACCTCGGTGGGCGTCTTTTGGCGCAAGAGTCGGCCCAGCTTGGTCACGCGATTGACCTTCATCCACTGGGCGAAGTTGCGGCCGCTTTGGCGGTTGTAGTGATACTCCTCGCCTTCGACGAAACCGTGCGAGGACCAGCCCAAGGTGCGCAGCACGATCGAGTTCTCGGCGAAGGGCAGGGCCAAGATGTTGCGGCGAAAGCCGGCGCCGTAGTCGAAGTACTGCTCGGCGTTTGAAAGGTAGAGCACGCCGAGCTCGTGGTCGCTCGCACGCAGGGCCTGCCCGATCTGCTGCAGGGTCTTGTCGGCCGTGAGGTCACCGCGCACCGCGAACACGCGGCCGTTGGCCCACAGCTTGCGGATGTGGTCGTAGTGGCCCTGATCGGTGGCGAAGGTCGGGATGTTCAGCGGCGGGTACTGCCGCTCGAGCCGGCGCAGGCGACTGTGCACGATCTTGCGGGCGATCTTGTGGGCCCGAGCGATCGGCGCGCGCGCCTCGGCGTCGGGGTAGGCCTGCTCGATCCAGTCTTGCACCTTGGCCTCGTTGTCCTCGGACCAGAGATCGACGAAGGCCTCTGGCGTCTCGGCCTTGGCAAAGAGGATCTCGTAGACCCCGTGCAAGTTCACGATGGCCTGGTCGAAGTCCATCAAGATCACGAGGTCGGACTTGGCCCAGCCGGCCAGCATGTAGTTTTGGTCGGTGCCCACGCCGACGTAGGCCCCGCCCACGTCACGCGTCGACTCCCACCACAAAAACTGCGAGCGCTCGTTCGAGACCCAGTAGTGCGAGTTGCGGGTCAAGTCTTCGGGGCGCGGGTCGGCCTCGATGCCGGCGAAGCGGGACGTGAGCTCGGGACTCAGGGCGCCGTAGGGATCCGCGGGGGCGGTGGGCTCGGTGGGCTCGACCGCTTCGGTGGGCGCGTCCGTCTCGTTGGGCGCGACCGTCTCGGTGGGCGTCGGCGCCTCGGCCGGTGTGCTCTCGGTGTCGCTCGGCGCCGCGGCCGTGGCGACATCTGGACTCGTCGTCGGCTCGGGTTGGCAGGCGGCAAAAGCGAGGGCGATCGGCAAAAAGCGCTGGCGAAGCATGGTGATGGCTCGTGAGCGAGGGCTCGGCGGGGGTGCGGCCGAGCGTCGAGGCTTGTACCGCAGCGCCCCGCAGGGGGCCAGTTGCGCCCGCGATTGGGGCGGCGACGGCTGAACTCTCGGCGAAATGGCGGTGCTGTGCCCCGCCCGCGCCTCAAAGCGGGCAAGCTCGGTGGGGGGCGGCAACATGGAGCTCATCGACATCGGCGTGAACCTCACCCACCGCAGCTTCGCGGGAGACTTGGAGGCGGTCATCGAACGCGCGCGGGCGGCTGGCGTATTCCGTCAGATCCTCACGGGGACCTCGGTCGAAGGGATCGAGGCGGCCCTCGCGCTGGCCGGGCGCTTCGCTGGCGAGCTCTTCGCCACCGCCGGCGTTCACCCGCACCACGCGCGCGACTGGGACGAAGACGCAGCGCGCCGCATCGCCGCCTTGGCCCGCGACCCACGCGTCGTCGCGCTGGGCGAATGCGGTCTCGACTACGACCGAGACTTCTCGCCGCGCCCCGCCCAGCGCCGCGCCTTCGAGGCACAACTCGAGCTCGCGGTGGAGCACGAGCTGCCCGTGTTCCTGCACGAGCGGAGCGCGCACGGCGACTTCACCGCCATATTGGCCGAGTACCGAAAAAGACTCCGAGGCGCCGTGGTGCACTGTTTCACCGGTGGCGTGGCCGAGCTTCGACGCTACCTCGAGCTCGATTGCCACATCGGCGTCACCGGCTGGGTCTGCGATGAGCGCCGCGGCGACGAGCTGCGCGCCGCCGTGCCCGAGATCCCCGCAGATCGCCTCATGCTGGAGACCGACGCCCCCTTCTTGCTGCCCCGCACGATCCGCCCCCGCCCGCGATCCCGCAGAAACGAGCCAGCCCTCCTGCCCTGGGTGCTCGAGGAGGTGGCAAAGCTGCGAGGGGAGCCACCCGCCCGCATCGCCGCCCAGACCACCCACAACGCCCAACGCTTCTTCGACAGGTGAGTCCGGACTCGGAGTCTTTCCGCGAAGCACCCGTTCGCCTCGGAGTCCGGGGCCGCTCGCCAGCGGAAAGCCGCGAGAGAGGCGTGTCCGCTGGGCGTTTCTGTCTCCCGATCGGGCGCGCACGGGCAAAACGCTCGTTCGAGGCGGGCTGGGGCAGTACGCAATTCAGCCGCGGGCATGCCAAGGCGCGGACGCGCCGTGAGCAGGTCCGCAACGCAGAAGGCCCAGCCGTAGACTCACGGTGGCGCGGCCGCAACGCGAACACCCACGAAGCGCTGCATCCAGTAAGTCCCGAAGGGGAACTCGACATCCCAGTTCCCGTTCAACCAGTCGGCGCGCGCCGAGGCATAGGCGCGCTCCCAGTCACGGTCGCGCTGTAGTGCCGCGAGCCTCGCCCATCGGCTAGGTTCGGCGATCTTTGGCTTCACGCGAAAGCGGGCGGACCGAGACTCGGGCACCTTGTTCCAACGCTGGCCCTGAATCTTGTCTTCACCCATGAAACGCCGTGAGTCTGCGGTCAGTCGTTTTTGGTGGAACTTCTCTCGCGCATGGACTTCGGCCGTGAGCTGGTCGTACACCTCGTCGTCACTGAGCTGGGGCAAGACGTCGGGGCGCACCAAAGTGATGCTGACCGTGTCCGGCAACTTCGAGTTCTTTGCATCAAAGAAGTGCGTGGGCTTTCGAAAAGTCCGCGTCTCACCGAAGCGCCAGCCCTCGGTCGTGAATCCGGGCCAACGGCTGGCCTTTTTGACGAGGCCGTCTTTCACCGGATTCGTGAGCGTATAGACCAAGTCGCCGAGGGGGCTGGGGTCGAATTCGTCCCCCTCGAGGCGGAGGTGTGGGGCTGGCTCGGTGTCACATGAGCCGCCCGGCGCCCAGACGGTCTCGAAACGACCTCGCAGCGCGTTGATGCCACGGGCCAAGAAGGAGAAGAACATCTGCTTGAAGCCCGGGAGCTGGCCGAGGCGGTCAAAGACGTCCATGTGCGAGTGGTTCGACTCGAAGCAGGCGGCGTGAAGATCGACCTCGTACTTCTCGAGCGCGTAGCCAAGGCAGTAGCCGATCAGGTTGTTGAGCTCCTCGGCGTGTTGCGCGTCGGGAACCATGAACAAGCGACGCTCGAGGGTCCTTCGCGTCACTTTGTAGCGAGTTCGCGGACGTCGCGCACGGGCGCGCACGCGGGTGTGCTCTCGAGTTTGGCCGTGGGCTCGGTTCGCGGAGCGCCGTCGGGCGCTAGCCTGGTCGGTCGGATGGGAGTCCATGCGGATCCCTCGTCGGCCGTGGTCGGCGGGTCTTGCATGGCCGTTCAAAACAGAGACTCCGAGTCCGGCTGCTTTGGGGGGAAATCGGAGACTCCCAGTCCGGCAAACAGTTCGGTAAACTGGGGTTGTGACGGCGCTGCTGCTCGTCGAGGACAACGAGTTGAATCGCGACATGCTCTCGCGACGCCTCTCGCGCAAGGGTTATGTGGTCGACATGGCGGTGGACGGTGGCGAGGCCCTCGAGGTGCTCGATCCGGCGCGACATGCGGTGGTTTTGCTCGACATGGACCTGCCGGTCGTCGACGGGTGGGAGGTCGCAAGGAGACTCCGAGCCGACCCAAAAACGGCGAAAACGCCGTTAATTGCGCTGACGGCCCATGCCATGTCCGGCGACCGCGCCCGCGCTTTGGACGCGGGCTGCGACGAGTACGAGACCAAGCCCGTCGACTTCGCGCGCCTGCTCGAGAAGATCGAGCTGATCCGACGAAGGGACCTCGATGATCCGTAGCGCGCCCGAGCAGCTCGCGCGCGAGATCGAGGTGCGGGTGCGTGCTTTGGCCACGGCCCTGCGCAAGTCGGGCGGGCGAGAGCAAAGCGCGGCCGACCTGGCCAAGGTGGCTGCGGCGGCGTCGCGGCTCGGCGAGATGTGGCAGGCGCGGGCGGGGGGAGCGAGCGAGGCACTCGACGAGGAGGCGGCCCGCAAGGCGCGGCACGATCTGCGAACGCCGGTCTCGCACATGATGGGCTACCTCGAGCTGGCCGAGGAGACCCTGCAAGAGATCCAGAGTCCGGGGGTGGAGGTCAAAGCCTGGCTCGTCGAGATCGGGCGCCTGCGCGCGCGCGTCGACGAGCTGCGCGTGGCGCTCGAGGCGGGCATGCGGGCGTGGGCCCACGAGCGTCCCTCCTCGCCACCGGCATCTCGGCCGCCGGGTCGACGGGGACGCGGCGGCGCGCGGGTCTTGGCCGTCGACGACGACGGCGAGAATCGGAATTTGCTGCGCCGTCACCTCGAGCGCCAAGGCCACGAGATCGAGACGGCCGAGGGCGGCGAGCTGGCCTTGCGGCTCGCCCGCGAGACGCCGCCGGATCTGGTGCTGCTCGACGTGATGATGCCCGGGCTCGACGGCTACGAGACTTTGCGGCGCCTCAAGTCGGACGAGCGACTCGCCCGTGTGCCGGTGATCATGCTCAGCGGGCTCGACCACGCCGAGACCATCGTGCGCTGCCTCGAGGCGGGGGCCGACGACCACATCCCCAAGCCCTTCGAGCCGGCGATCTTGAGCGCGCGCGTCGAGTCGGCGCTCGAGCGCAAGCGCCTCGGCGATCGCGAGCGTGAACACCTGGCCCAACTCCTCGCGGCCAAACGTCGCGCGGATGCCTTCATCGACTACGTCGTTCCGATGGGGGCGCGGCTCGCGGCGCAGACGGACACGCCGACCTTGCTGCGCGAGATCGTCGAGGTCGCGCGCCGCTTCACCGGGGCCGACGGCGGCACCTTGTACCTGCGACGCGAGGACGCGAGCTTGCAGGCGGTCGTGCAGGTGGTCGAGAGTCGTGGGCTCGACCGCAGCTCCGGCGATCCCATCGAAGACCTGGCGCCCTCGCCCTCGGCCCAGTTGGCGGCCCGCAGCGGCCGCAGCCAGCGCATCGACGACACGGGCGATGCCTCGGTCGACGCACCGCGATCGATCTTCGCCTTGCCCTTGCGCGGCGTCGACGACGAGCTGCGCGGGGTGCTCGAGCTCACCGACGCGCGCGCAGGGGAGGGCGCAGACGCGGCCACTCCCGTCGCCTTCGACCCCGCGCGCGAGACGGCCCTCGAAGCGCTCGGGCGCCTGGCCGCCGTGGCCTTGGCCCGCAACGCGCACGAGCAGAGTTTGCGCCGTCGCATCGCCGACTTGGAGGTTCAGATCGACGAGGGCGCCCGCGCCCGCGAGGTCGCCGTGATCACCGACAACGACTACTTCCGCGAGTTACGGGCCAAGGCCACCCGTCTGCGCGCCCGCGGCCGATCGCAGCCCGGGCAGCCCTCGCCCAGCGCGGGCGCCAAGACGAAAGACGAGGTCGACGATGGGCCGCGCTGAGATCGTCTCCGTGCACAGCTTTCGCGGCGGGACGGGCAAGTCCAACAGCACGGCCAACTTGGCCGCTTGCTTGGCGCGCATGGGCAAGCGCGTCGGCGTCGTCGACACGGACATCGCCTCGCCCGGCATTCACGTGCTTTTTGGTCTCGACCTCAACGAGACCGAGCACACCTTGGTCGACTACCTGTGGGGGCGCTGCGAGATCGCCCAGGCCGCCTATGAGGTCGGCGCGCGGGCGGGGATCGAGGGCGAGGGGCGCTTGTACTTGATCCCCTCGAGCATGCGGACCTCGGCCATCACCCAGATATTGCGCGAGGGCTACGACGTCGTGCGCCTCGACGACGGCCTGCGCAGCTTGATGGACGAGCTCGAGCTCGACTTCTTGTTCATCGACACGCACCCGGGCGTCAACGAGGAGACCCTCTTGTCGATCGCCGTCTCCGACACCTTGTTGCTCTTGTTGCGCCCCGACCAGCAGGACTACCAAGGCACCGGCGTCACCCTCGAGGTCGCGCGCATGCTCGAGGTGCCGCGGATCTGGCTGATGGTGAACAAGGCTCCGCGCTCGAGCGACCTGTCGGCCTTGCGTGCGCGCGTGGCCGAGACCTACGCGGCCGAGGTTGCGGCCGTGCTGCCGCACGACGAGGGCATGTTGACCCTGGCCTCGGCCGGCGTCTTTTGCCTGCTGCAGCCCGAGCACCCGATCAGTCGCAGCTTCGACGAGGTCGCCCGGCGACTCGCCAAGCGCGAGAGCCAGGCCTGAGGCGCGCTCAGGATTCGGCGCCGTCGGGCGAGGGCTCGGCGTCGAGTCGCGCGTCTTCGAACTCTTCGTCGTCCTCGCCGCCCCAGATGTCCGTTTGGTCGACGGCGTAGATCCCCGTCGCGTCATCGAGGCCGCCGCCGCGGATCTTGAAGTTCTCGCCCGCGCCCGGTGCGTCGGCGCTGACCGAGCGCAGATCTTCGTTGAGCTTGAGCAGGTACCAGCGCCCGGCCGCGAGCTCTTCGAAGTCTTTGGCGAAAGCGCCGGCCGTCGGGTAGCGCAGCTCGGGCTGCTTGGCCAAGACGCGCAAGAAGACCTTGTCCGCGATCGGGTCGAGCTTGGGCAGATGCTCGGTGATCGGCGCAGCCTGACGCATGGCGTGCGCAAAAGCCAAGGCCATGGCCGAGTCCCCATCGAAAGGCGGCGCCCCGGCGAGCATGGCGTAGGCGACCAAGCCCAGCGCGTAGACGTCGGAGCGCCCATCGAGAGAAAAGCCCTGCGCCTGTTCGGGGCTCATGTAGCGCGGGGTGCCGACGATCTGTCGGCCGCCGGTGCCGTCGTCGCGCGCGATGGCGGCCACGCCAAAGTCGCTGAGGTGCGCTTGGCCTTCGTCGTCGAACAAGATGTTGGCCGGCTTGACGTCGCGGTGCACGACCTCTTGAGCGTGCGCGGCGTCGAGGGCGTCGGCGATCCGTCGGGTGATCGCGGCCGCGTCGCGGATCTGCATGGCCGCGTCTTCGAGTCGATCCGCCAGCGAGCCACCGCCCAGCCAGCGCATCACCAAGTAGAGGCGGTCTTCGTGCTCCCCGATGTCGTAGATCGGAACGATGGCCGGGTGCTCGAGGCGCGCGGCCGCGACGGCCTCGTGTTCGAAGCGCGCGCGCGCCGAGGGGTCGGCGCACAGGTCGGCCCGCAACAACTTGATGGCGACGCGCCGTTGCATCCGCGGGTCACGGGCCGCAAAAACCTCGCCCATACCCCCGCGGATCGACTCGCCCTCGAGCTGATAACGGCCGATCTGCGCCACGTCGCGCGATCCTAGCGAGGCCCCCGGGTCGGGTCAAAATGGGGCCCCAGACGCAGCGTCGCTGCGCCGCCCTCGCTTGGGCGCCGCGACGTCGCGGCGAGCCCGCCCCCCTGCGTACAATGCGAAGGCGATGAACGTCATGCTCGACCTCTCGAACGCCAGCGCGCGCGCCGAGCTGAGCGAGATCGTGAGGGCGGGCGGGCACCGCGTGGTCGACGACGCGGCCTTGGCCTTGGTCTACATCGTCGACGACGGCCTACACGACTTCGCGGATCGCATCGCAAGGGTGCGCACCGCCCAGCCGGTGATCGAAGCCATCGTTCTCGTGTCGCCGGGGCGCGAGGCCGAGCTGCCGACTCAGATCTGCGACTTCGTGGTCCGCCCCGCGCGCGCGCCCGAGCTGCTCGCCCGCCTCGCGCGCGTGGCCCAGCGCCGCGTCGCGGCCGGTACCCGCTACGAAGACCTGCTCGCCTTGGCCGTCGAGGCCACCGGCGACGTCATCGAGATCTCGGATCCCGCCGGCACGATCCAATACGTCAACCCGGCCTTCGAGCGCGTACTCGGCTACCCAGCCGAAGCCGCCATCGGCCGCAACGCCGACAGCTTGCTCGACCCGGCGCAGCACTCGGAGCTCTACCTCGCCAAGATCCGCGAGACCCTCGGGCGCGGACGGATCTGGCGCGGCTTGTTGGTCTCGACCCACAAAGACGGCGCGGCGGTCTTCTTCGACTCGACCTTGGTGCCGGTGCACGACGTCTCCGGCGCGGTCACCCACCAGATCGCGGTCAAGCGCGATGTGACCGACTCTCGCAAGGCCCGCGCCGAACTCGTGAACGTCAACGAGTCCCTCTCCCAAGCCCGCGACGCGGCCCTCGAAGCCAGCCGCGTGAAGTCGCAGTTCTTGGCCAACATGAGCCACGAGCTTCGCACGCCGCTCAACGCGATCATCGGCTACGCCGAGATGCTCAGCGAAGAGGCCGAGGAGCTGGCCGAAGAGGGCAAAGCCGCCCCGATGGTCGACGACCTCGACCGGATCCGAAGCGCGGGCCGCCACCTGCTGAGCTTGGTCAACGATGTCCTCGATCTCTCCAAGATCGAAGCCGGGCACATGGAGCTCTACCTCGAGCGCTTTGGCTTGCGATCGCTGGTCGAGGCGGTCTTCGCCACCTTGATGCCCCTGGTCGACGCGCGCCGAAACGCGGTGGCCCTGCGCATGGAGCTGGCCGAAGACGAAGTGACGGCCGACTTGGTCAAGCTGCGCCAGACGCTGGTGAACCTGATCTCCAACGCGAACAAGTTCACGAACGCGGGCCGGATCTGGGTGCGCGTGCGCCCCGATCGCCCGCCCGAAGGCGCGACGACCTTGGGCCCCTGGTACGCGATCGACATCTCCGACACGGGGATCGGCATGACCGACGAGGAGCGCGCGCGCTTGTTCTTGGCCTTCGTCCAAGCCGATGCATCGACGACCCGCCGCTTCGGCGGCACGGGCTTGGGCCTGACGATCTCGCAGCGCTTCGTCGAGATGATGGGCGGCCGCATCGAGGTGCAAAGCGAACCCGGCGTCGGCTCGGTGTTCACGATCCGCTTGCCCCGCACGGTCGAGAGCCAGCGCAACGCCGAAGCGAGCGACGTGGCCCGCGGCGCGCTGACCCGCGTCCTGCTCATCGACGAGGACCGCCAGCTCGCGGCCCGCCTCGAAGGCACGCTGGCCCGCGCCGGCTTCGCCCTCGAGGTCGCCACGCACGGCGCCGAGGGCCTGGAGCGCGTGCGCAGCCAAGCCCCCGAGCTGGTGATCTTGGACCTGGTGCTGCCGGGCATGAGCGGCCTCGAGGTGATGGAGGCGATGGCCCGCGATCCCCAAACGGCGTCGGTGCCGGTCATCGTGCTGTCGGCGGTGGAGTCGGTCGACGCCGAAGACCACGCCCGCCTGTCTCGCTCGGTGGCCCGCCTGAGCAAGCCGGTCGACCCCGTCGAGCTGGTGGCGGTGCTCCGTCACCACAGCCGCCGCAGCGCGGCGCACGTGCTGGTAGTCGACGAC
>JAUIJR010000161.1 GCA_030431075.1 Polyangia bacterium
AGGTCAGCGCTACTTGGCCTACGACGGACGTACGGGTGAGGCCGTCGTCGTGGCCGCGGGCTACGAGAACGGCCCCGGCGACCTCTCACGGATCGGCGGGGCGGCCGAAGAGGTGCACGACTACCTGGGCACCGGCCACCTCGACCACTTCACCTTCGGCGAGCTCTTGGACCAGAGCCTCGACTACGGTCCGATCGACTGCACGCCCTGATCCCTCAGCGCACCCGCGCGCGCCAGAGCCACTCGCCCTTGCGATCGGCCGGCGAGTCTTCGACGGCCTCCCGGCCGAGGATCTCGAAGCGGGGCGTGAGCAGCGACTCGACCAGCGGCTGCGTCATGGCGTAGGGCGGGCCGCCTTCCATGTCGTGATCCCAAAGCAGGGCCAAGAGCTCGGCGCCGGGGGCCAGAACGCGGGCCAGCTCGTCGAGGTAGGGCACGCGTAGCTCGGGCGGGAGGGCGCACAAGCAGGTCTGCTCCCAGACCAGATCGAAGCGGTCCGTCCAGTCGTCGGGGAGGGCCGTCACGTCGGCTTGGACCAGCTCGAGGGTCAGGCCCTCGGCCTCGGCGAGCTCACGCGCGGCCTCGAGGGCCAAGGGCGCCAGGTCGACCGCGGTGACCTCGTGACCGTGCCGGGCCCAGCCACGCGCGTCGTGGGCCTTGCCGGCGCCGGGGACCAGCACGCGAGAAGGCCCGCTCGCGGATGCGAGACGGGCCTTCGCTTCCCGTTCGACGACGGGGGGCACGGCGCCGAGGTCCCAGCCGGTCCGCCCTTCGGCGTAGCGCTGGTTCCACTCCTCGGCGCGAGACATCGCGGCCTACTTGTTGGCCTTGGCCTCTTGGTGCTTTTTGATCAGGTCCTCTTGGACGTTGTTCGGCACCTTGTCGTACTGGGCGAACTCCATCGTGAACTCGGCCTTGCCCTGTGTGTTGGAGCGAAGCTCGGTCGAGTAGCCGAACATCTCGGCCAGCGGAACGTTCGCGTCGATGACCACGCCACCGTGCTTGGCCTCCGAGCCGACGATCACGCCGCGGCGACGGATCAAGGTGGTCTGCATGGCGCCCTGGAACTCCTCGGGGCCTTCGACCTGAACCTTCATGATGGGCTCGAGGATGATGGGCTTGGCGGCGCGCATGGCTTCCTTCATGGCGGCGCGGGCCGCGATCTGGAAGGCCATGTCGCTCGAGTCGACCTGGTGGTACTGGCCGTCGTTGAGCTCGACCTCGAGGCCGGTCACGGGGGCCTCGATGAGGACGCCCTTCTCCATGCCCTGCTGGAAGCCGTTGTCACACGAGCTGATGTACTCGCGGGGGATGACACCGCCGGTGATCTTGTCG
Organism: Polyangia bacterium; assembly: GCA_030431075.1. Classification (GTDB taxonomy): domain Bacteria; phylum Myxococcota_A; class Polyangia; order Nannocystales; family Nannocystaceae; genus JAUIJR01. The sequence goes on from JAUIJR010000161.1 coordinate 1,336, forward strand.
ACGAAGTTGTAGTGCATGTTCTCGGCACCCTCTTCGATGCGACGGAGCTGGCCGGCGACGCGACCGTACTGACCCGAACCACCCGACTGCTTTTTGTGGGTGTAGTTGAAGTCGGTCGTCTGCGAGATGGTCTCGCGGTAGGCGACCTGCGGCTCACCGACGATGGTCTCGACCTTGTACTCGCGCTTCATGCGCTCGATGTAGACGTCGAGGTGAAGCTCGCCCATGCCGGCGATGATGGTCTCGTTGGACTCTTCGTCGCGGCTCACGCGGAAGGTGGGGTCCTCCTTGGAGAAGCGGTTCAAGGCCTTCGAGAAGTTGGCCGAGGCGTTCTTGTCCTTGGGGGAGATCGAGTAGCTGATGACGGGCTCGGGCACGAACATCGACTCGACGGAGTAGTTGGTCTCGCCGTCGGTGAAGGTGTCACCCGAAGCACAGTCGACGCCGAAGAGCGCGACGATGTCGCCGGCGCCGGCCTCTTCGAGGTCCTCCATCTCGTTGGAGTGCATGCGAACGAGGCGGCCGACCTTCACCTTCTTGCTGGTGCGCTGGTTGTAGATGAAGTCGCCCTTCTTCAGCATTCCCTGGTAGATGCGGATGTAGGTCAGCTGGCCGTACTTGCCCTGCTCGAGCTTGAAGGCCAAGGCGCACAGGGGAGCGTCGTTCGTGGACTCGAGCACGACCTTCTCCTCGCCCTTGTCGAGGTCGAAGGCGGTGTTGGTGATGTCCATCGGCGTGGGCAGGTACTCGCGCACGCCCTCGAGCAGGGGCTGCACGCCCTTGTTCTTGTAGGCCGAGCCGCAAAAGACCGGCGTCAGGCCCATGGACAAGGTGCCCTTGCGAATCGCGGGGACCATCTCCTCGGCGGTGACTTCCTCGCCCTCGAGGAACTTCTCCATGATGTCGTCGTCGAAGTCGCCGAGCTTCTCGACCAAGATGGCGCGGTACTCCTCGACGGCATCCTTGAGCTCCTCGGGGCAGTCCTCGGTGCGCACGGTCTCACCGGCGTCGCCATCGAAGTACATGGCCTTGCGCGTCAGCAGGTCGACGACGCCCTTGAAGTCGTCCTCGGCGCCGATGGGGTACTGCACCAGCGCGGCGTTGTGCTTGAGCTTGGTGCGCAGGTCGGAGGTGACCTTGAAGGGGTCGGCGCCCGAGCGGTCCATCTTGTTGATGAAGGCGACGCGGGGGACGTTGTAGCGGCGCATCTGGCGGTCGACGGTGATCGACTGCGACTGCACGCCCGACACCGAGCACAGCACCAAGATGGCGCCGTCGAGCACGGCCAAGGCGCGCTCCACCTCGACGGTGAAGTCGACGTGTCCGGGGGTGTCGATGATGTTGATGTCGAGGCCGTGCCAGTTCACGCGGGTCGCGGCCGACTGGATCGTGATGCCGCGCTCGCGCTCGAGCTCCATCGAGTCCATCTTGGCGCCGACGCCCGACTTGCCACGGACCTCTTCGATCTTGTGGATGCGACCCGTGTAAAACAGGATGCGCTCGGTCAAGGTCGTCTTGCCGGAGTCGATGTGGGCAGAGATACCGATGTTGCGGAGCTTGTTGAGATCCATCGTCGTGATCCTTCGGGCTTCGCCCCCGGCCTAGGCCCGCATGCGGGCGCGCGAGGACAAAAAATCGCCGGCATCGAACACCCTGGGGCGCCCGGCAGGCGCGCGGAGGATGCCACAAGGACCCCGCGGGTAAAGGCTGGGCGCCCCCGCCCAACGTGATGCTTCGCACTTTTGCCCCTCGACCGCGCGTGCTCGTCGAGCGCAAAAAGCGCAATCGCGCCTACGGCCACGCATGGCTGGTCTAGGTACCCTTTGGACATGCGTGGGGATGCCTCGAAGGAGCACGAAGTCGCAGGGACCAGGCGATCGCGCGCCTTCGCGGCCCCGCCACTGCGGGTGATCGCCTGGAGCTTGCTCGTGGCCTGTGGCGAGAGCGGCTCGGGCGGCGATGCCGGCGGCGACGAGGGTCTCCCGAGCAGCAGTGCGAGCAGTGCGAGCAGCGGGGGCAGCGAAGACGAGAGCCAAGGCGACGACGGCCCCGTGCTCGACATCGGCTCCACCTCGGGCGACGCGACGAGCACGACGACGGGCGATGGCATGTGCCCCTGCGGCAACAATGCAGATCTCATCTACGTGCTGTCGGACAACCAGCAGCTGTACACCTACAACCCGCCGAGCAACCAGTTTGCGCCGCTCGGGAGTTTTTCTTGCCCGGCGCCGGCCGCCAACACGACCTTCTCCATGGGCGTCGCGCGCAGCGGCACCGCCTGGGTGATGTATTCGCCTTCGGGCGACATCTTTCACGTCGACGTCAACAACGCGAACCAGTGCAGCGACCCGGGCTACACACCGGGGCAGAACAACTTCACCTTGTTCGGCATGGCCTTCGCATCCGAGAGCGCCGTCGACCCCTGCGACAAGCTCTACGCCCACAGCTTCTCGGGAGGCCTCGGCGGTTTCTCCGAGGGCCCCAACGCCGGCCGCCTCGGGCGTCTCGACGCCGCCATGGCCACGCCCGTGATCTTGGGCCCCATCGACTACGACGGCGGCGAGCTCACCGGCACCGGCGACGGCCGCCTCTTCGCCTTCGCCGGCCTCAACCCGGCCAAGCTGATCGAGTACGACAAGCAAAGCGGGGCGGCCATCCAGACCATCCCGCTCGGGACCCTCGAGCTCACCAACGCCTTCGCCTTCGCCTTTTGGGGCGGCGACTTCTACTTCTTCACCGAGGGCGACGCGCTGGGCACCTACTCCAAGGTCACCCGCCTCGACTTCGACGGCGACATGTCGCTGACCACCGTCAACAACCAAGCGCCGATCCGCATCGTCGGGGCCGGCGTGAGTACCTGCGCTCCCTTCACGCCGCCGGGCTGAGCGCGACGACCCGCGATCCCACGGGCGCTCAGGGAAGCAGCTGGGCCAGCGCGCAGGCGATCGGAAACAAAAAGCAGGTCGCCAAGTTGCTCAGGCGCAAGGCGCCCGCGCGCAAGCCCAGGCGCCGGATGCTCGCGAGCACGAAGGCTCGCCACACCACGACCATCTGCAGGGCCAGGTAGATCGCGACCGAGTCCGGATCCCGCCAGGCCGCGAGCACCAACAACAAGGCGCTCAGGGCGTTGGCGATCTTCAAGATGCGGTGCAAGCCCCCGACATCGAGGCGGCGCGACACCTTCTCGCCTTCGGGCATGGGCGCCTCGCGCCGCAGCACGTTGCCCACCGAAGCGCCAATGGTCACCTGGATGAGCGCGAAGCCGGCACACACGCCCAAGCCGGGTGCCGACCACTCGCCCGCGCCGATCCACAACAACAAGGACCACCACAAGCCGACGATCAGGTTCTTCAAAAAGAAGACCCGCTTGAGTCGCACCACGGTGCCCCCACCGATCGGCTCGAGCGCGCGCATGAAGGGGAACTCGACCGAGTCGACGACCCCGAAGACGAGGACGCCGACGACGGCCATGACCGAGGGCTTGGGCAAGACGAAGCCGAGCCCCACGATGCCGATGACGCTCAGCGCGAGCAGCTGCATCCGGTACAAGAGCGGATCGCCCGCCGCCACGGCGCCACCGGCTTGGCGCAGGTGGTACCAGCGGTCCATCACGTCGCCGAACCAGTAGATGGCCGAGACCACCAGCACCGTCACCAGGATCGAGGCGGGGCGCAGCTGCCCGCCCAAGATGCCGCCACAGGCCACCATGGCCAAGGCCGCGGCGACGAAGACGGCACGGGTGCCCAAGCGCGGGGGCTGGGACTTGTCTTTGAGCGTGGCGCGCACCGGCTGCGGAATATAGCAGCCCGTGCGCGCCGACCCGGGGGCAACTCAGTGGGATCTGGGTCTCGATCCCGTCGTCGCCGGGTCTCTAGATGCCGCCGACGCTCAGGACGTCGACCTCGTAGAGCTCACCGTTGGGCTCCACGCGCTCCAGGGCGTCGATCCCTGCGAGCGGAAAGGGGCCGCCCAGACCCGCGTCCGGCAAGGGAACCAACAAGACGCGGGTCTGGTCGTCCGAAAGCCAACTCTCGTGCGCCGGTCGCTCTGCGACCAGGTCGGCGCCGGTCCGAAAGCGCACGCGAATCTCGGGATCGAGCTCGTCCTCGGGCACGTCGCCGCGTACCACCACCCAGCTCTCGTTGCCCTCGGCGTCGATGAGACCCTGCAAGATCCATCCCTCGGGCTCGATGTTGGAGGCACCGGTCAAGGTGGCGATGCGTGCGGCCGACTTCTCCCAGGTCCAGTCGGCGACCCAGCTCGGGCTGCAGTAGCCCATGTAGTCTTTGTAGCTCGACGCGCTGTACAAGTCGGTGCTGTTCACCCGCCAGCCCTGCACGCCGATCGCCCCGCCCGAATAGGGGAAGGAGGCGTCCGAGCCGCTCGCCCCACCGCAAGGCGCGTGGTTCAGGCCTTGGTTGTGGCCGAGCTCGTGGTTCAAAGTTCCGGCCGTCGAGTCGACGTTATAGAACACCGAGATCGACGCGCGCTGGTTTGCGGAGTAGCTGCTCGTCCCCGCGACGTAGCCGACGCCGGTGGTGCCGCCATACTGCGAGCAGCTCGAGCCGCTGACGTAGGCGCAGCCGAAGTCGACCAGGCCCTCGTAGTAGACGCTGGACGCCGGGTTGTCGCTCGAGCGCGTCGAGCTGATCAGGTTGAGCACGCTGTTGAGGTTGATCGCGCTCGTGTACACGGCGGGCTGGCTGCGCACCGAGATGTTCACGGCGGAGACCGGATTGTGCTCGTAGATCTCGCGGCGGATCCGCTCGACGTTGGTCGCGTTGAGGTTCGGCGTGCGGTCGTTGCCGCCGTACTGCCAGCGCACCGGCACCAAGACCACGTCGAGCTCCATCGGCTGCGTGGGCACGCCGAGGTCGGCGTAGTCATTGGCCGGGTGACGCGGGCTGCCACTGGGCGAGGGCCCGCTTTGAGCGCCTGGCTCGAAAAAGCCGATCGCGTAGCGCGTTCCCGGGCGCATCATCGAAGCCGGCACGGCCCAGCGGAAGGTGCCGTCGTAGCTGTTGAAGTTGGAACTCCCGCTGACGGTCCGCGTGTCCGTGTAGATCGTCGTCTGGCCGTTGTACTCCAAGATGAGTTGGCCCTCGATCTGCCGCGGGCTGAACCCGCTGAGCGTCGTCCACCCGGCCCGAAAGAGCGCCTCGCGCTCGCGGACGACCCGCGCGTTGCGAGAGCCGCTCGAGATGGTCGACGTTCCCTGCCCGAGTTGGATCGCCACGCCTTGCGTGACCTCGACGCGCGCCACCGAGATGTCGTCGGCGAGCACGCCGTCCTCCGGGGTGATGACGCCGGTGTCGCCGGTGTCCGTGGTGTCGTCCGTCGTTCCGGTGTCCGTCGTCCCGGTGTCCGTCGTCCCTCCGGTGTCCGTCGTCCCGCCCGTGCTGGTGCCGGGGTCCACGCCGCCGCAGCTCTCCGACGCGATCTGTCCGCCTTGGGTGCAGTAGTAGTTGGTGCCGTCGGTGTCGCAGCAGCCGATGCCCGTCACCGATCCGCAAGCCTGGCCGTCGCTCAGGCCCGAGGGACAGGCGATGGCATAGGTCGGGCTCTCTCCCGATCCGCCGCAGGCGTACCAACCCGAGCTTTGCAGCCAACCGCAGTCGCCGTAGTCCGGATCGCCGGTGCCCGTGCTCCCGCCCGTGTCCGTCGTGCCGCCCGTGTCCGTCGTGCCGCCCGTGTCCGTCGTGCCGCCCGTGTCCGTCGTTCCGCCAGAATCCGTCGTGCCACCCGAATCCGTCGTGCCGCCCGAATCCGTCGTGCCGCCCGAATCCGTCGTGCCGCCCGAATCCGTCGTGCCGCCCGAATCCGTCGTGCCGCCCGTGTCCGTCGTGCCACCGGTGTCCGTCGTTCCGGTATCGCCCGTCGTTCCCGTGTCGCCCGTCGTTCCCGTGTCGCCCGTCGTGCCCGTGTCGCCCGTCGTCCCGCCGCTCGTGGCGTCGCTGCCGACCTCGCCTTCCTCACCCGTGTCCGAGCTCAGTCCCGTCAGGTAGCCGCCTTCGGACCAGCCGGGTCCCTCGGCGCCGCCGCCCTCCGCACAGGCCGTGGCCCACAAGAGCATCGCGGCGGGAAGTAAGGTTCGGAGTCGACGTCCTGGGTAGGTGGGGCCGAGTGGAGCAACGCGGGGGGTGGCCATGCCGACAAGCTAGGAGAAAGCGCGCCGCCGCCAAAAAGACTGCGTGCGCAATCTCGCCCTGAAGGTGCGGGACCTACATTTTTGAAGACGTTGCTTCGGTGACGGTGGAGACATCGACGACGCGACGACCTTGTCGAGTCGGTTGGAAGGCTGACGCGCATCGCAAGGCGGCGCGAATCCCGATGTCCTCTTTGCCCCTCTGCTCACCAAAAGTTCGCGCGGTTGAAGGCTCACTTTTTTTTGTAAATCTGTCGGCGCGCCCCGGAAATTCCGAGCCCTACGCGGTCGAGGACGACGAAGTTCGAAGATCCAGCCGAGCAGGCGTGCGCGCAGCGTAGTCTTCGAAACGAGCTTTTCGCGCGGCTGGACCGTGCTTTACTCCCGCCGTGAGCGCTGCCGGCCGCGGCCTGAGACGACGCCTCGAAGCCCTCGCGTGGCCCAACCGAGTCCGTGTCCACGACGCGGCGCAGGTCACGACGCGCAGTGATCGAGAACTCGAGGCCGGCGCCACCGGACTCGAAGAAGACGCGATGCAGCGCGTGTGGGAGGCGGTCGTCCGCTACTACAAGCTGGGCCTACATCCTGCGATCGCGATGTGCGTGCGTCACCGCGGCGAGGTGGTCCTCGACCGCGCGATCGGACACGCCAGTGGCAACCCGCCCGGTGCCCCGCGCGACGCGCCCAAGACCCTCGCCACCCCCGACACCCTCTACAGCCTCGCCTCCGGATCCAAGCCGGTGATGGCCATGGCCATCCATCTGCTGGCCGAGCGCGGTCGCCTGCACGTCGACGATCGCATCGCGCATCACCTGCCCGAGTTTCGCAAGACCGACAAAGCGCAGGTGACCGTGCGCCAGCTGCTGGCCCACCGCGCCGGCTTGCCGATGCTGCCGCGCGAGCTCGTCGATCTCGACTTGCTCACCGATCGCCACCAACTCCTTCGCGCCTTGCTCGAAGCGCCGACCTTGCACTCGCCGGGAGAGACCACGGCCTACCACGCGCTCTCGGCCGGCTTCGTTCTCGGCGAGGTCGTGCATCGCGTGACCGGTCGAGACCTGCAGAGCTTCGTCGCCGACGAGATCACCGGCCCGGCCGGCCTGAAGCTGCGTTGGGGCGTCGAGCCCTCGCAGATCGACGCGGTCGCCGACGAGGCCTTCACCGGGCCCGAACCGATCCCCGCCTTGGCCCGGCGCCTCGAAGACTCGATCGGCGCGGGCATGCGCGAGGCGGTGGCCTTCACCAACGACCCTCGCTTTTTGACCGCCCAGATCCCCTCGGGAAACATCATCACGACGCCCAACGAGATCTGTCGCTTCATGGAGCTGCTGCGCAATGGCGGAAGCCTCGCTGGGCAACGCATCTTCGAGAAGCGAACGGTCGAGCGCGCGATCGAAGACCAAGGCCACCGTGGACTCGATCGCGTGATCCTCTTGCCGATCCGCTACTCGATGGGCTTCATGCTCGGCGCGGATCTCGTGAGCTTTTATGGCCCGCGCTCGCGTCGCGCCTTCGGGCACCTGGGCTTTACGAACGTGCTCGTGTGGAGCGACCCCGACCGTGAAATCTCGGTCGCACTGCTCAACACCGGCAAACCATTTTTGACGCCGGCCTTGGCCGCGTGGTTGGCGATCCCCATCGAACTCGCGCGTCGCGTGCCGATCACGAGCTAGCGCCACCGACGCCCGCAACGCGAGCGTGGAGTCCGCGACGCGCAAGCGCCTGCGCACCGTGGCAACACACCCCAGCGCGTGCCCTGGCGTGATCCTGAGCACGGGCGCATCGTCGTCAAATATTGGACTTTTAGCCCCCCGCAGGGCCTTCTTGCCCTTACCGGGTTCCGCTTTCGAAGCATCATGTTGAGTTTCCCCGAACGACTGGCCGGACGTGCCCTCCAAGCGACGGGTCTCTCGCGCGGCCACGTGCCGACCGAGATCGGCGAAGTTCACTACCTTCGCGGCGAAGGCAACGGCGAGCTGCCCTTCGTGCTCTTGCACGGACTGTCGGCCAACGCGATCGCCTACGGCGATCTGATTCGCCGCGTGCTCCCCCACGTCGAGACCTTGGTCGCCCCCGACATGCCCGGTCACGGCTACAGCCCCGTGCCGACGCGTGGTCTCGACGCGACCAAGATGACCGAGGCGATGTTCGAGGCCCTCGACCACCTCATCGACCGCCCGGCCGTGCTGCTCGGCAACTCGATGGGTGGCCTGGCCGCCGTGCGCTACGCCGCCGCGCGCCCCGACAAAGTCCGCGGCTTGTTGTTGATCTCCCCCGGCGGCGCACCGATGAGCCCCGAAGAGCTCGAGCAGACCCTCTCGATCTTCCGGATCCACAGCCACCGCCAAGGCCTCGACTTCGTCGATCGCATCTTCGCCAAGTCGCCGCCTCTGATGCGCCACGCCATCGCCCAGGGCTCGAAGATCCGCTTCGCCCACCCGGTGATGCGCGACTTCATCTCCTCGATCTCGCCGGCCGACCTGCTCGCCCGCGACGAGCTCGCCCGCCTGGTCATGCCGACCCTGCTGGTGTGGGGCAACCAAGAAAAAGTGCTCCCCGCCTCCAGCTTGGGCTGGTTCGCCGACCACCTCCCGGAGCACGCCGTCATCGAGCGCTGGCAAGACTTCGGCCACATCGGCTTCATGGAGCGCCCCGCCGCCTTGGCCCGCCGCATCCAGCTCTTCATGCAAGAGCTCGCCGGCCGCGAACGCGGCCGCGCCATCAGTGGCGCGCACCCGATCCTCCCGGCCTTCGGCTGAGCCGGGCTCGGCCCCGCTCCCCGGCCGCGCCACCTTCCGCTCATGCGAAGCGGCGCCCGGCCGCGAGCGGCCGCGCTTCGTCCCGCACCTTCGGCGAAGCGGCGGCCATCGAGCTGCGCGACCCGACCCAGCCCGCGCCCCGAGCGCCCTCCGGTTTTTGCACGCTTTGTGTGCAAAAGCGGGGAGGCACGCCCCGTGACCTCGGAACTCTGCACGCTTTTCATGCAAGAATCCGGGGGCGCTCGCTACGCGGGCGTTGACGGGGCGAAGGACGCGAGGAGGAGAACTCGCCGTCGCGCGGGAGCTCCACGAGTAGCGAGAGCTGGACGCAGCCGGCACCGCGCCCCCACCGAGGACGACAACGCCCGCCGGCTCGGGTCGCGCCTCGAGCGCCCTCGCCTAACTATCCCCGTTCCGGTCAATTTCGCCGACTCACGGGCGTAAGTCGCCCAAACGATCCCCTTTTCGGTCAATTGGCCGGGGGCGCTCGGGGCGCTGAGTTCGACGCCGCCGCCATGGCGCCCGCCCACCAACAACGAGGATCCGCGCCCGGGCAATCGTGGGTCGGACGCGCGGCGCGAGCTCGCGACGCCGGCTTCAGCTTCGGCGTCGGCGCCAGCCCACGAGGGCGAGCAAGAGCAGGCCGCCGCCGGCGGGCGCTTCGCCGCCCGCTTCGCAGCCGCAGCCGCGGGGGGTGATGTAGTCGAGATTGCCGCCGCTGGTTTCGCCGCTTTCGCTGCCGACCTCGCC
>JAUIJR010000162.1 GCA_030431075.1 Polyangia bacterium
CGGCCTGGGTGACGAAGTTTCTCGCCCCGCTCTCGCTCGAGAAGTAGCAGAGGTGCTCGACGACGCGTCGCTCCCCTTCGAGCCCCTCTTCGCGCAGGGCCAAGATCTGATCGCGGTCGTAGATCCATTGGCGCTGCTGTAGATCGGGGCACAAGACCTCGTAGTAGTAGCTCCAGGCTGCGTCCTCGGCGACGCCGGTGACCACGCGCTCCAAGATCGGCGCCATGTGCTCGGCCAAGACCTCGCGCAGGCTCGCTTCGCGCGAGCTCGAGGCGTAGTAGCTGAGCTTCCAGCGCCCGTCGTGTCGCTCCCGTCCGACCATCACGAAGCCGACCTCCGCGAGCGCATCGGTGACCTCGGACTCGAGCGCATCGAAGCCCCGCGCCTCGTCCAGGCTTCCGAGTCCCGCCGGACCCGGATCCCCCATCGGGAGCACCCACTGGTGCAGCCACGGCAAGTTCGGGTGTTCACGGTCCGCCCATGCCAAGTTGACCAGCACCGAAGCGGGGCGGTCTTCGATCGTCGTGAGATAGGCGTCCCAGGGATCCCGTTCGGCGTCCGCGTCCGCCGGCTCGAAGGCGGAGCGCGCGGGGTCGAGGTCGTCCGGGTCTCGGTCGCGCATCACTGGTAGTTCCAGGTGCAGCTGCCCTCGACGCAGGCGTAGCCGTCGGCCGCGGGACAGTCACAGGTGCTCGCCATTCCACCGCAGCCGAGCTCGGCGAGCTCGCGCCGGCGCGCTTCGTAGGCGCCGAGATCCGCGTCGTTGCGGGCCACCAAGTTGCGCGTGCAACCGCAGCTGCTGCCCTCCAACACCTGTCCACACTCTTCGGCCGCGCTGCAGCTTTGAATCTGCTTGAGCTCGCGCTGCAAGGCGGCTTCGGCCTCGGCGCAGGGATTCTCCGTCGTGGGCGGCGCCGTGGCCCCGCCCTTGGTCGCCCCGTCGTCGCAACCCAGCTGCATGGGGTAGGACTCCATCACGGCGCACTGCGGCACACCGCACACGCGCTGACAGACCTCGTCGTTGGGCATGCAGCGCGCGCCTTCGCAGGCGTCGAGCATGTAGCAGCCTTGTCCCTCGGGACAGGGCGTGTCGGGGCAGCTCGCCAGGGCATCACAGTCGATCGCCGGCAGGGTCGGCGCGGGCTCGGCCTGTCCGTCGTCGGCGGTCGAGGGCGTGCGAGCGCAAGCCAGCCACAAACAAGGGAGCAGCCAAAGGGGGGAAGTGAGGCGCATGCGAGGGCAAGCTAGCACGCACTCGCCGAGTCGGCTCCGCCCCAAAAAGTCGACCCGCCCAAGGGAATCCCGGGCGGGTTCGAACGAACGAACGAAGCACGGGGACTCCTCCCCGAGCGGATGCTCAAGCTATCACCGGGGTCCGCGCAGGCCTCGGGGGTGAGCGATTCGGCCGCTGATGCCGGCTTGAACGTCGTTCCTACCGATCGGTCGAGCGGGCTCCGGCCCGCGGTCCGCTCCTTTGGCCCGGGCTCACTTGGTGAAGCTACGCTCGAAATCCAAGTTTCCGTCGAGGTCGAAAAAGGCCCCCGTGAAGGTGTCGCCGTCGATCTCCACCCAAAAGAAGCCGGCCTCGGAGTCGTCCTCGAAGTAGACCGGGTTGTCGTCGCGTCGCGACAAGCCCGTGGTCTTGGCGGCCGCCCCCGAGACGATGAACTCCGTGCCACAAGTCGGCTCGAGCCACTGGCGCGTGTGGTCGTGCCCCGCGAAGTAGACGTCGACGCGGTAGCACAGCTCTTGGTCCATGAAGTCCTTCACGTCGCCGCCGGAGACGGTGTCGGGCCACGGGATGCCCTCGTAGTTGCCGGCGTTGCCGTGCGAGCCGTTCGAGATGTAGGGGTGGTGTCCAAAGGCGATTCGCCAGGGCTCCGACGCGCCGGCCGTGATCTGAGAGATCCAGTCGCGCTGCTGGTCGGTCTCGTGGTCGAACATCATGCGCGCGGTGTCCAAGGAGATGAAACGCGCGTTCTTCCACTTGAACTGGTACCACTTGCCCGGCAGCGTCCACTTGTCCGAGTAGTCGGTGTAGCTGATCTGCGCGTTGGCCTTCTCCCACTCGTTGGCGAAGACACCGCCGATGAAGCCCCCGTAGTCGTGGTTGCCCAAGGTGACGTAGAAGGGAAAGTCGAGGTCCGCGTAGGGCTCCTCGAACTTGGTGAGGAACTGCATGTCCGTCACGCCCTCGACGCCCGAATCGTAGAAGTTGTCGCCGAGGTACAAGGCGAACTCACAGCCGCGGGCGGCGCAGACCATCTCCACTGCCTCGGCCACCCGAAACTGGGTGTCATTGCCCTCGCCACCGTCGCCCATGACGATGAAGCGCAAGGGCTCTTCGACGCTGCCCGTGTCGCCGTCGCCATCCCCGTCGCCGGAGCTGCTGCCTTGAGATCCCGAGCCCTCGCTGCCGCCTTCGCTCACGTCGCCGCTCGTGGCTTCGGGGCCCGCCGTGCTGCCCGCCTCGTCCTCGCTCTCGCTCGTGTCCGTCCCGACGGGAGGCGCGTCGCTCTTGCAGCCGCTCACGCCCGACGAGAAAGCGGCCACGATCAGTCCAGAACCCAGCAGCGATAGCCCTCGCATCGACGAAGCAAGATACCACGCCGCTGCGCTTCGAAGCCCGCGCGCGGGCGCGCGCTCAGGGCGAAGGCGCGCCCGGCAGCTTCACTCCGCCGCGCTTGCGATCGTCCGCAAATGCGCGCTCCCACTCTTCGCCGCTGAGCTCGCTGTCATCGAGTAGCTCGAGCATCTCGTCGTCGCTCAAGGGCTTTCGCTTGGCCTCGCTCGCGCCGGCGTCGGCCGCGTTCGCCGTGGGCTCGAGTTCGGATCCAGTGGACTCGGGCGCAGGCGGGTCGGCTTCCAGGCCGGGCAGCGCTTCGGCCTGCGCTTCGGGCTGCGCTTCGGACATTGGGGCGGCCTCGGCCGGTGCGAGCGCCTCGGCGGAGCTCGGCGCCGCCTCGACCGGCGCGGCGACGGGAGTCGGGAGGCGCACTACGCCGGGAGGCGTGGCTGCCCCGCTCGCCGCATCGATGGCGGGGTCCGCAGCCGGTGGCTCGACCGGCGTCTTCTCCGTCTCGACCAGCTTGGGATCCTTGCATGCGGCGACGATGAGCAGCGCCGCGAGCCGGAACCATGTAGAGCGCTCGAGATGCATCACTGGGTCAGGGTCTGGTTGTAGACGTCGTTGCCCGTCGCCGGGTCGATGAAGCGCACGTTCACGTCGTTCGACACGGGATCGAAGGTCATCAGCAAACCATGGGGCTCTCCGCTCCCAAAGTCGAACTGCGGCGCGCTGCCCCCCAACAAGTTCCCGAGGAAGTTCGTGTTGCCGCCGGTGACCGCGACCTCCCAGGTGCGCGAGCCGATGTCGCTGCCGCTGGCCTCCACGCGAGCGGCGAAGCACACGTGAAAATCGCCAGCGACGAACCAGACGTTGTCGATGTTCTCGTCGCGGATGTGATCGAGCAGCTCGTTGCGCTGTCCCGGGTAGTGTTCCCAACGGTCCTTGAGCACGACGTCGAAGTCCCACACGCCGGGCATGTCCGTGATCGGCACCGAGTTCATGATGATCTTGAACTGGCAGGGGCTGTTCGACAGTCGCTCCTTGAGCCAGTCCATCTGCGCCGGGCTGATGTACTGATCGATCGAGGGGCGCCGCTCGTAGCGGCAGTCGAGCACGATGATCTCGGCCGTGAGGCCCCAGCGAAAGCTGCGCCACAAGGTCCAGTTTTGGGCGTCGGCGTCGATGGGCATCAGCTCGAAGTAGCTCTGGAAAGCATCTTGCTGGCGCTGCAACTCGCCGGGATCCATGGTCTCCGGGTCGAAGTCGGAGTTGTCGGTGATCTCGTGGTCGTCCCAGGTCGCGTACAGGCCCGACTGGGCGTAGGCCGCCCGCATCTGCGAGACCGAGAGGTAGCTCTTCCAGCTGTTGCGGTACTGCGCCAGGGTGGTCGCGGAGTCGTTGTAGGCCATGTCCCCGAGGTGCAAGAACATGTCGTAGTACTCGTTCGCGGTGACGCCCAGGGCCGGCCAGTCGCGGTCGGATCCATTGCAGGCGCTCAAGGCGATCGTCAGCGGTTCGAGGGCATCGTCGGCGATGGCCGTGCGCACCTTGCCGATCAGCGAGCGCGCTGTGAAGCCGTCGGTGGGCCCCGTGAACCAGCCGTAGCTGTACCAAGTCCCCGCACACAGGCCGGTGACCGTGATCTTCACGTAGCCCTCGGCGTCGGGCACGACCTGCTCTTCGTGCACCAACATGACTTCGCCTGCCGTCTCCGAAGGTCGCCACAAGCGGAAAGTCTGGGGCTGCGCGTCGTCGACGTAGACGGTGAACATCGCCGAGTCGGGCGTCATCTCGCCGGCCATCACCGCCAGCGGGAAGTTGGCGTCGTCTTGGGCCACCGACTCCGGATCCCAGGTCAGCTCGGTCGCGCCGTCGAGGCAGGCGCCGTCGCCGTCGCCGTCGCCGTCGCCGTCTCCATCTCCATCTCCATCTCCATCCCCATCGCCGTCGCCGTCTCCATCGCCGTCGCCATCGCCATCCCCGTCTCCGTCTCCGTCTCCATCGCCATCTCCATCGCCGTCCCCGGTCGTGCCATCGCCGTCTCCGTCTCCGTCGCCGTCTCCGTCTCCGTCTCCGTCTCCGTCTCCGTCCGAGCCGGCTTCAGATCCGCTCTCGGCCTCCGAGCTCGCTTCGCCCTCGCTCTCCCCTTCGGTGCCGCCGGTCTCCTCGCTGGGCCCCGCCGTTCCATCATCGGCGCACGCGGCCAAGAACAACGAGGCCGCGGTCGCGCCCATGAAGCGTCGGCGTCCCAAGCCGGGACCCGGCGGCGTCGACTCGACGGCCGACTCGGCGCTCTCGTTCTCGTCGCGCCCCGAGGGCTTCTCACCGTCATCCCAGCGGTCAGTCACGCCGCGATTGTACGGACCGAGAGCCCCCTGTCACCGCCCCATTGCAGGGCTCGAGTCACATTGGCGTGACGGCCCGAGAGCCGGTCCCGCCCAGCCCTGGCTCGGACCTGGCCCCTGGATGGAATATGTGGAAGACCTCAGCGTCTAGGTGCGACCGTGGAATTCCTGATTGCCGCTTTGATTGCGCTCGGCGTCGCGCTCTTGTTCGTGCTCGGCGACCGCAATCTGGGCGGAGACGAGCGCTCGGCCCTCGCCCGCTACCTCACGAGTGGCCGCGACGAGAAATCCGCGGCCCGCGCCCTCCCCGACGCCTTCTTGCAGTGGTTCGACCGCGTCTTGCGCGTGCGCCACGTCAAGCTCGGCCGCGTGGATCTTCCCCTGCCCAGCTTTCGCCGCTCGCTGCTGATCTCGGTGTTGGCCCTGAGCTTCGCGGCCGCGATGTGGGTCGCCAAAAAAGGCCTGCTCGAGCCGCAGAACCTCGGGGCAGGGCTGCTCAACGCGCGCGTCGGTCTGCCTTTGTTCGTGATGTACGCGCTCGGCGCCTTCGTCTCGAACCTCATCCCCGACTACCTGAGCTTGGTGCAAAGCCGCTACGTGCTCGAGCGCATGCGCCGAACGGATCGCTTGTCGGTCCAGCTCGGATGGCTGGTCCTCGACCTGCTGCTCACGGCGGCCATGGTCTTTGGCGTCTTGTGGCTGACCGCCCGCAGCTTGATGCCTCTGGTGCCCGAGCATCTCTCCCACTTCATCGGCTGCCTGCGCGGCGAGGATCTGAGCTTGGCCGAGTTCGGCAAGATCTACTGGGGCGGGATCACCTTCAGCTCGCCGGTCGGCACGCAGAACTACGACGCAGCTGGGGTCTACATCTACTCCTCCTTCTTGACCTCCTTTTGGGTGTGGCTGTTCATGGCCAGCGCCCTCATGGTCAAGGTGGCCGCCTTCATCCCGGGCTTGCGTCGCTTCTTGGCCGACGAAGTGCGCATGAGCCAAGCGCCCCTGCGGGCCCTGAGCCTCGGCGCCGTGCTGGTCGCGGGTGCGTTGATGGCTCTGCCGAGCGTGGCCGCGCAGCTGCGAGATCCAGATCCGCACTGGGTCGACGGATCGCAGTCGTGGCACGAGCCGATCGATCGCTGTCGCCAACGTCGCCTCGAAGCGCACATGCGCGACAACGGCGGCATGCGGCGCCGCTACTACGACTACGGTCCCACGCCCGGCGAGCGCTCGCGCTACGGCGGCTGGTAGCGCGCTCGCCTCAGCCGAAGCTCGCGCTCCACAAGGCGACGAGCTCGGGCAAGATGCGCATCAACAGCTCGGCCGTCGCCCAGCCCGAGACGGCTCCGATCAGCGCGCCCCCCAGCACGTCGAAGGGGTAGTGCGCCCCGAGGTAGATCCGCGAAAAGGCGATGAAGCCCGCGAGCACGCCGTAGATCGAGCCCAGCATCGGGCTCACGAAGGACACCGCGACCGCGCCGCCCACGGCCCCGCAGGTATGGCCCGAAGGGAAGCTGTAGACGTCCGGGTTGCGCGCGCTGGCCTCGAAGCCCTCGAGGCCGACGTTGGGGCGCCGGCGCCGGATGCTGCGCTTGAAGCCTTGCGCGACCACGGCCGCGGCCCCGGAGCCCCCACCCAAGAACGCCGCCTCCTCGAAGCCGAAGATCACCCACACCACCGCGGTGTGCAGCCACCAGGTCAAGCTGTTGCCCAACCAAGTGGCGAGGCGCATGGGGCGATCGAGCCAAGGTCGGGCCCAGCCTTCGTGCACGCGTCGTAGGACGCGGCCATCCCAGCCCAACAAGCGCGCGACCCGAGGGCCGTGGCGCGGCGGCGCCTGGGTCGAGCTCGGCTCGCGCGGGTCCTCGGACACGCCTCACCATAGGCCGAGGATCCCGGGACTACCAGTGATGCGTGTACGGCCGCGGGGGCTTGCCCGCGACCCGCCTCACCGAGCTCGGCCGGCGCGCTCAGTATCGGCGCGGAGGCGGCGGCTGAGCGAAGCGGCGGTCGGGAAAGGGCTCGGGCTCGCTGTAGTAAGGCGGGTTGTAAGGCGGCGGGTCGACGATGACCCCACGGCGCCGCAGCGCGCTCTCGCTGTCGTAGTAGAGGGTCAACAGCGCGTCCGGCTTGTTGTTGTTGCGTCGTACGAAGGTCACTTCGCGCACCTGCGAGTAGCGCGTCTCGCCGTACTCGGTGCCCAGGTGCTCGTCGCGCGGCGGCGGGTCGTAACTCGGTCGCGCCCCGTAGCTCGTCGACCCGCTGCCCGAGTTGCGCGATCTCGAGCTCCCCGCGTAGTCGGCGTCGCCCAAAGACGGACGCGACTGCGCCGGCGCGTTGGACTCGGTCTCGACGCGAGGTGCCGAGCGCTTTTGTTTGTGGGTGGGCGTCGCGCTCGCGCCGCCCGCGGGGCTGGCATCTTCGGCCGCGCCGTAGCGACGTGACTCGTTCCAGGTCGGATAGCGGTAGTCAGGATAGGGCTGCGGCGTCGGCTCGACGGGTCGACGCACGCGCGGCTGCGGAGGCGGCTTCTCGTCAAAGACCGCGACGCCGATGACCCCGGAGTGTTGCGGGGTCCCCTTGCGTGCAGAATAGCCGTCGCGCACCTCGGCGAAGCGAAAGGCCGCGACGTGGCTGAGCGACTGGCGAAAGCCGTCGATCAACACGCTGCCGTAGGCCGGGATCACATAGCCGCGCTGCTTGACGAAGTCGCCGAGCTCACCCGAGACGACATCGCGCCCGTCGACGGTGACCACGGTCTCCACCCGGTGCGCGCTGTGGTTGTAGAGGCGAAGGTTGTAGCGCTCGCCCAACTCGCCGGCGACATAGCGCGAGTCACCATCCCAGTAGTCGCGGTAGACCGATCCGTCGGGATGCTCGAGGTGCACGCTGATCCGACTGTCGACCCAGCCTCCGCCCGGCCCCGGGGCCACGTGCGGCTTGCCGGCCTGCGTGCGACCGGCCGCGAAGCCGACCATGCCGCCGGCGGCGGCGGCAGCGAAGTAGGAGAAGAGCTGGCGGCGTTTCATGCGTTCCATCGTGATCCTCGAAGCGAGCCCGAGCGCGTCGGCGCGGCCTGGCCGGCGCCGGGAACGAAGCCCGCCCGCCCGCGCTTACAGCTCCGCGCCACGATCACGCACAAAGCCCGAAATCGGTTCCGTCGGCCCCCTTGGCGTGGCAAAAAGAGTCATGGCCGACTGGCGCGAGAAACGCGGGATGACCCTGCGCCTGCGCGTCTCGGGCGGCCGCGCCCGCTTCGTCCGCCTGACCCTGGTCGAGCGCCAAGCCCTCCTCGGAGGCCTCGCCGGGGGCCTGATGGGGGAGCTGGCGGGAAGCCTGGCCGGCCGGTGGTTCAATGTGCGCGAGGCTCGGGCCGAAGATCGCGCGGATCCGGAGGCGATGCCGACGACCCTCGGCGAGGGGCGCATGCTCTCGTGGCGACCGATGGCCCGCGCCGAAGCGGAGTCGGCCCTCGATGGGCGCGCACGCACGCTGACCCGCCTCGGCTATGTGGTGATCGCGGCCTCCGAACACGAGACGGCGCCTTTCGCCTGGCTCCACGATCTGGTCCACCGTCAACTTCAAGAGCCGGATCCCGACGCGGATCCCCAACCCCAGGACACCGGCGTGCATCCGCTCTTGGAGCCGGCGCTCGCCGGCGTGTCCGGTGACGTCGACGCGCTGCTCGAAGGCTTCGCTTCGGCGTGTGGTCTGGATCCGGCCGGCCTCGAAGCTCCCGACGGCGCGCAGCTCGGCCGCGCAGATCCCCAGGCCCTCGGCTCGGTCCTCGACGCGCTGGCCGAAGCCGAGCAGGGCCGACTGCGCGACATCTGCCGCGCCTGGCTCGACTTCCCCACCACCGCCTACGAGCTCGACCGCGAGCGCCTCGAAAGCTGGCTCGAAGCCGGCCGCCTCCCCGCCCAACGCTTGGCACCCCGCCTCCCCCAAGAGGGCCTCGCCTTGCTCGGCGCCCCCGCCCTCGAACGCCTCGCCCGCCGCAGCCGCTCCCCGCGCGTGCGCCAGTTCTGCGAACGCTGGGTCCGCCGCTTCGCCTGAGCGCAGGCGGGGATTGCATCTGTTAGGGTCCGCGCGCCGTGCTTCGCCGCTTTTGCCGCCCGGGTCTCGCGCTCGTGATCGCCTTGATGGGGCCCGCCGCTTGCGTGCGCGGCAAGACGCAAAGTGTGCCGCCGGAGATGACCTGGGCCTCGTGGCATGTGCTCGAGCCGCTGATGCGCGACGCCCAGTACGCGGTCGACGAGACCACCTTCGCGGCGATGATCGAGGCGGCGACCTTGCTCGATCAGCAAAAAGCGCGCAGTGCCGACGCGGCCTTGGCCAAGGTCGAAGCCGGTAGCGCGCCGCATTGGGTCGCGGTGGCACGCGCCGACCTCGCGGCTTTGCACTTCGAGCGCTGCATCCGGGGCGTCGCCTGGCGTCTCTCGGATGGGCCGGTCGAGTCGCGGGCCATCGACTTCGAGCCCGGGACCTCCATCGACCCGGCCGACGTCTCCGTCGAGTCGATGCTCACCAAGCTCGATGGGGCCGTCGAAGCCTCGCGGCGCGACGCGCAGGGCAACTTGAACATGCACGCCCGGATCGCGCGGGCGCGGGTGACCAGCTTCGTCATGCGCTGCGCGCCCAACGAAGACGTGGCGCAACAAGCCGACGAGGTCATGCGCAGCGACTTGGCGACTCTGGCCGCCGAGGACTCCCTGCCGCCCGACCTCGCCTACGTCTGGGCCGGAATTCAGTACGAGCTCTACTCGCCGCAAGCGGCGCGCCCCTTTTTGTTGGCGGCGAAGGAGGAGGGCTTCGAGGATCCCTCGGTCGATCTTCTGCTGGCCGCGATCGCGATCGACGGGCGGGACTTCGTCGAGGCCCAGATGCGGGCCGAGACCGCGCTGACGGCCTACCGCGAGGCCGGCGTACGAGAGTTCGAGGCCCAGGCCTTGTCGACGCGGGGTGAAGCGCGGCGAGGACTCGAGCAATGGGACGCCGCCTTGGCCGACTTTCGGGCCGCGCTGGAGATCGACCCGTGGACGGTCGAGGCCATCTTGGGAGCCGCCCGCGTCGAGCTCGCCCGGGGAGATCGTCAGGCCGCGCAACGCCGGATCCGTGAAGGCGTGCTCAGCTTGATGTCCGACGACGCCGAAGATCTCGAGACCCTGGCCGACGCGGCGGCGCGCGTCGAGGCCCTGATCATCGCGCTCAACGGCGAGCTGGCCATGGCCGAGCTCGCGCGCGATGCCTTGCTGCACGAGGTCGACCTCGACGCCGCGCCCTTTCGGCGCGCCCTTCGCTACTACTTCGCCGCCACGCTCGAGGTCGCGCTCGGCGACTACGAGGCCGCGCGGGGACACGCTGCGGCGGCCGAGGCCGAGTTCACCGGCGAGGGCCTCGAGGCCCCCGACGGCGTGCAGCTCATGCTCGAACGTCTCGGTCAGATGATGGGCTGAGTCGCGCCCGTCGGCCTCGCCAGCCCAAGAGCAGCGCGAACCATAGCGTCGGCGTCGCCCCGCGAGAGTCCGCCGTGCAAGCGCAGCCCTCGCCCGGGTCGTCGGCGCCGGGTGGCACGCTGCCGTCGCCCTCGCTCTCTTCCTCGCCCTCGCTGGTCGTCGCAGTTCCCTCGTCCCCTTCGCTCGAGTCCGACTCGCCGGTCTCGGATCCGCTCGAGTTCTCGCAACTCACGCCGCAGGCCTCGGCCGTCGCGCGCTCGCCGACGCAAAGCTCGACGTGGATCGAGCCCTCGCCCTGCGTGTAGTCGGGCTGCGTCAAGACGACGAAGCTCGTCTCGGCCATGGTGTCGAGCTCGGCGCACTGGGCGAACTCCGAGGCGGGGCCACGATGCACGAGGAAGGCGGGCTTTCCGCTTTCGTCGGCGTCGAAGACTTGGACGCCGAGATCGTCCAGCCGCGCCTCGTCGATGCCGCGCAGGGCCATCCAGGTCGGGGCGCCCCCGCGCTCGAGGCGGTAGTAGCTCGCCGCCAGCGGGTAGTTGCGTTGCTCGTCGAGAACTTCGTCACC
>JAUIJR010000163.1 GCA_030431075.1 Polyangia bacterium
CGTCGCGCGCCGAACTCGCGCTGCTTGGCCTCGGCCCAGGCGCCGAACTTGAACTCCGAGTCCAGGCCGCTCCACTGCTTGAAGGGCACGGTGAAGTCGAAGGCGCCGTTTTGCTGGTTGTCGACCAGCTTTTGAAAGAGCTGGTTGCCGGCGCCGTTGGCGATGTCGAGGTTGAACGAGCCGTCCTCGTCCGCGTCGGTGAAGACCATCTCGCGCAGCGCCGGGCTGTCCATGCGCGCTTGGGAGATCGAGCCGAACCAATCGAACTGGAAGTCCTCGACGTAGCCGGCTTGACCCTTCTTGCCGAGGTCCCACTTGTGGCGGCCGCCGAGACGCCCCATCAGAGTCGAGCGCATCTCGTAGCGAGAGCGCAGCGTACGAACGCGGCCGACGTCGATGACCGAGTTGGCTTGGCCCTCCAAAATGCGCTGCTCATCTTCGGCGTTGCGCGCATAAAAGACGGACGCGTCGAGGCGCTGATCGTCGTTGATGTCCCAGCGCGCCAGGCCCAGGCCGTTCCAGGCGACCTCGTGGTTGGTGGCCGTCTCGTCGTAGCGGGTCTTGATCTGCAGCTCGTCGTCGCTGCCGAGGCCGAAGATGCGCCGTTGCAGGCCGCGGTGGGTCTGCCACTGGTTCTTGTAGCCCGAGGACATCAACAAGCCGAAACGTCCGGCCCGCTTGGTCTCCCAGCCGTTGCCCAGGGTGAACTTCACCCCGTAGTTCGGGTGCGCGATGCCCTGGTTCAAGATCGTGCCGTCGCTGTCGAAGGCTTCACCGAAGTCCTCGATCTGCTCGGGGGTCCACAGGGGATCGAAGTTCTCGTCGACCTCGGTGCGGTCGACCTTCTCGTCGGCGGGGATGATCCCCGGGAGCCGGCGCGGCAGGTTGCCAAAGGCGAAGCCGTCGGCGAGCTCGGTGCGCGGCGACTGCAAGTAGCGCTGGAAGGTCGTCCGCGTGTTGAAGCCGATGTCGACGCCGAGCTTGATGATCGGATCTTCGGGGATGCCCTTGGTCTCGAGCTGAACGCTGCCGCCGGTGAAGTCGGCCGGCACGTCGGGCGAGAGGGTCTTTTGGATGTTGATGGCGGACAGGGCCCCCGAGGGGAAGATGTCCAGCGGCACCGAGCGGCGGTTGGGATCGGGGCTCGGGACGCGGGCGCGGTCCATCAAGGTGTTGCCGTAGCGGTGACCGAGGCCGCGCACGAAGACGTACTTGCCGCCGACGACCGTGGCTCCGACCACGCGGGCCGCGGCCGAGCTGGCCGCACCGCCGCCCGACTTGCTGATCTCCTCGGAGGAGATGATGTCGCGAGCGACGACGTCCTTCTTGCGCTCGATGAGGCGACCGGCTTCGCCCTCTTTGTTGATCTCGGCTTCGACCTTGACCACCTCGAGCTCGCCGAGGGGCTTGAGGGTCGTGTCGATCTCGACCACGCCGTCCACGGTGATCTCGGTGTCGGGGAAGCGGACGGCCTCGAACTCGTCGGCGCGGATCCGGATCTCGTACTTGCCCGGCTTGAGCTTGAGCTCGTAGTTGCCGTTGGTGTCGGCGTAGGTGACGAAGTCCTTGCCGACCACCTCGATGATGGCGCCGAAGATGGGCTGGCCGTCGGTGCCGATCACCTGGCCCTTGACGGTGCCGGCGGGCCCGCTGGCCTGCTTCTCCTCGCCCTGCATCAGCTCTTGGAGGGCCTCGGGGTCGTCGGAGATGTCCTCGAAGGTAAAGCCCTCGTCGCCGTCTCCGCCCGCGTCGTCCCATCCGTCGTCCTCGTCGCCGTCGCCGTCGCCGTCGCCGTCGCCGCCCTCGTCTTCGGGCGTGATGGTGGGCGTCAGGGTCTCCTCGGGAACGTCGGACCAGTCTTCGTCGCCGTCGCCGTCGCCGTCGCCCTCGGCGTCCTCCATCGAGAAGCCATCGTCGCCGCCGTCTTCACTGCCGCCGTCGCCTTCATCGCCCCAGCCATCGTCACTGCCGTCCTCGCCACCGTCATCTCCGGGGGGCGGTGCCTCCTGCGGCGGAGCCGCGAGGGCGGGCAAGGAGACGCTCAGGGCGAGGCAAGTCAGGCCGCAGATGCGCGCGAGAGAATGCGGTCGGCGAGTCTTCATGGCGATGGGGCGAGGGGAAGGTGCAAGTCGGCCGGGGCGGCCGGTCACGGGGGCTGCCTACGTTTGGAACGCGGCGTGGGCGTTGCGCTCAGGTGACAGTGCGGTGACGGAGCGCGCGACGGAAGAGACGCTCAGGGCGTCTTGCTCTTGTCGACGATCTCTTCGGTCAGCAGAACGACGCGGCTGGCCTTGGCCTTGCGCGCGAGATCGATCGTCTCGAGGACGCGGCCGTAAGGCGCTTGGCCTTCGGCGTCGAGGTAGACGGTGCGGCTGCCGGCTTTGCCTTTGGCTTTGCGCGCGTTGTCCATGCCGGTGATGCGCTTGTCGAGTTCTTCGACGAAGCCCTCGTTCGGAAGGCTCTGCTTGTTGACCTCGACGTGCCCGTCCTCGAAGACCTTGAGGACCAGGGGCTTATCCGCGTCGGGGGCGGGCGGGGGCGCGTTTTCTTCCGGCACTGGCGGCAAGTTGGCGAGGAAGTTCGCCGCCACCACGGGCGCGAGCACCATGAAGATGATGAGCAAGACGAGCACCACGTCGACGAGCGGCGTGACGTTCATCTCGGGATGAACCTTGGACTTGCGCTTGGAGGCGTTGAAGCCTCCGCCTTTGTGTCCGCTCAAGCTCGCCATCTCAGCCCACCGACCCTTCTTCGACGTTCCACTCTTTTTGCTTGCCGACCGCGAGCGAGACTTGCTTGAAGCCCATCTGCTGAGCTTCGAAGAACACCCCACGCACGTCTTCGTAGGGCAGGC
Organism: Polyangia bacterium; assembly: GCA_030431075.1. GTDB lineage: Bacteria > Myxococcota_A > Polyangia > Nannocystales > Nannocystaceae > JAUIJR01. Next base: position 2,855 of record JAUIJR010000163.1, read on the forward strand.
GCGAGTCGGCGCGCAGGAGCAGCTTCTTGTCCGGGTCGGCTGCGTGGAGCTTGGCGAGCTTGGCGATCAGGGCGTCGCGCAGGAGCGCCTCGTCTCCCAAGTAGATCGTGCCGTTGAGCTGCATGGTCACCACCTCGAACTCCGGGTTGTCCTCCGGGTTTTCGATGGTCTCCACCGAGACCATCTCGATGGGCTTGCCTTCTTGCATGTTGGGGATGACCACCATGAAGATGATCAAGAGCACCAGCACGACGTCGACGAGGGGGGTGACGTTGATGTTGGGCTTTGCGCCCTTGCCGTCTTTGCCGGTGTCGAGTTGAACGCCCACGATCGTCTCCTAGGAGGCTGCGAGGTGGCTCAGGCCTTGTCGCCGCGAGCTTCGAGGAAGTCCACGAGCTCACCGGCTGCGTGGTTCATGTTCATGTCGAGCTTGTCGAAGCGACCGCTGAGGTAGTTGAAGATCAACACCGAGACGATGGCGACGACGAGGCCGACGGCGGTCACGATGAGCGCCTCGGCGATACCGGCCGAAACCGCGTCGAGACCACCACCACCGGAGGCGGCGATGCCCTGGAAGGCGGTGATGATGCCGATGACCGTTCCGAACAGGCCGATGAAGGGCGCGGTCGAGCCGACCGAGGCCAAAAAGCCCATGCCCCGGCGCGCCTGGGCGCCGAGCACCTCGAGGCGACGCTCGAGGTCACGACGGGTGAACTCGAGGGCTTGCTCGGTGTCGTCGTAGCGCTTGAAGGTGTCGAGGCCGAAGGTGGTCAGCCGTGCGAGCGGCGACTTCGAGAACTCTTTGCCCCGCGCGAGGTCCAAGAGGCGGTCGACTTCACCGTCGTCCACCAGGGGCTTGGACTTTTGGGCGAAGAGCCCGGAGATGCTCTCGGAGGACTTGAGCACCCAAAAGCGCTCGAGGCTGATGCCGAGGGAGATGACTCCCATGCCGACCAAGGTGACGGCGACGAGGCGGGCCAAAAAGCCCATCGTCTCCCAAATTTCCATCAACGAGTGTTCCATGACGTGTCCTGATCCAGTGTCGTGAGTGCGGTGGCTTGCGGGCTCGGTCTCAGCCGCCCTTGAGTTCGAAGGGAATGGAGACCCGCTTCCACACGGCGAAGGTTTGCTTGCCGTACTTGGCCGGCTTGTACTTCCAGGTCTTCACGGCGGCCTGGATCGCCTTCAAGAACAGGGAGTGGGCCTTCTTCTCGGCCTCGGGGTCGCCCGCGCTGTTCGACTTCTTGATGACCTTGGCGCCCTTGACCGCGCCGGTCTTGTCGATGTGCAGCAAGAGCGTGTACTTGCCCTCGATGTTCCGCTTGCGGCAGGCCTTGGGATACTCGGGCGGCTCACCCGAGATGCGCTTGGCCGGCGTGCCACCTTCGGGCACGCGATTGCGCGGTTTGTCGACGTCGCCGAGGTCGACCTTCTTGGGCTTGCTTCCCTCGTCGGGCGGCGGTGCCTTCTTCTTTTTGGTCGGACGGCCGCCGGTGCCGGTCCCCGTGGGCCGGTTGTCGTCTTGGCGGGGGCCGTCGGAGGCTTTGTCGCTCGCTTCGGGCAGCTCGTCGGGGATGTCTTGGGGGACCACGTCGGGCGGGGCCACGGGGGTCGGACGCGCCTGGGGCTCCGGCGGAAGCTCTTCGACTTCCTCGACCTCCTCGATCTCCTCTTCTTCGATCTCCTCTTCCGGCTCCTCTTCTTCGGGCTCCGGCTCGGGCTCGTCGATGGCCTCGATCTCGGCTTCTTCGAGAGAGGCGACGATGGCCTTTTCGGCGTTTCCGGACGCGTAAAATCCGTATCCGATGGCTCCGCTACTGCTCACGAATGCGAAGAGCATCGCGGGCACGATTCGGCGTTCAAAGAAGGCGACGGTCGCCCCCGGGGTGAATCCGCTGAACATCGGTCGACGGGAAGCTAGAGGGGCCCTGTTCCGCCTCAGTGCCGCTCGTGTGTCACGCGTGTGACAAAAACGGAGCAGCTGGGCGCGTACACACGGCGCAAAAATGCCCCTCGGGGAGGGGCATCTTTCAGTACTCGGCGTGGACGGCCGCGCCGTTTTCCTGTGGCCGTTCTCGCATCAGGTAACCGACACCGCGCCGGGTCTCGATCCAAAAGCCGAGATCGTCCAGCTTGCGGCGCAGGCGGGTCACATGGGTGTCCACGGTTCGGGTCGTCACGCCCGGGCGCATCCCCCACACGTCGCGCAAAAGGACGTCGCGACTTTGGACTCGGCCGCGTCGCTCGAAGAGGGTCTGCAACAAGCGGAACTCGAGCGCGGTCAAGGCGATCTCCTTGCCGGAGATCGTCACCCGGTGGGCCGCCGGATCGATGCGCAGGGGACCGAGCTCCTGCGCGGCGTCCGCCGGCTCGGAGTCGCGCGCGCTGCGGCGCAGGAGGGCGCGCACGCGCAACATCAGCTCGCGCACCGAGAAGGGCTTGGTGACGTAGTCGTCGGTGCCGACCTCGAAGCCCACCACGCGATCGATCTCCTCGTCGCGGGCGGTGAGCATGATGATCGGGAGCTGCGAGGTGTCTTTGTCACCTCTCAGCTCGCGACACACTTCCGTTCCACTGATGTCGGGAAGCATCAGATCGAGCACGATCAGATCCGGGCCCGGCGGCATGCGTGCTTGTCGCAGTCCGTCCGCACCGGTGTGCGCCCGCCGAGTGGCAAAGCCCTCTTTTTGCAGGCTGTACTCGAGGATGTCGACGAGATCGACCTCGTCGTCGACAATCAGCACCGTCTCGCTCATTGCGGGCCGACGCTAGGTGCGGGCTGTCACATTGGGGTTACGGCATCGGTGTGTGACCGTCACATGTTGGACGCAGGCGCAAGACGAAGTCGCCGCATTCGACACCTCGCGCCGCGGCGCGTGGCGCTCCCCGGCCTCAAAAGTGGCCGACGAGGGCGGCGCCGTTGCTCGTGGGCACCACCGTGAAGTCGGCGCGGCGCCGCTTGCGTCGATCGTGGATGGTGATCCCGCCGCCGACCGTCGCGGCGACCAGGCCGCCCACCTGCATCAAGCCGAGTCCGCCGAAGGCAGCCGCGGGAAAGAAGCGGACATCGGGCCCCGCCGCGACGATGAAGGGGCCGACCACCGGAACGTACAAGCCGTTGCGGATCCGGCGGCCGCGCGCGTCGTCGCGTTGCTGCCACATGACGGTCCCGATCAAAAAGGAGTTGAAGTAGCCGACCCCCAGCATCGTCCAGCCCGCGATCCAAGGGCCGCGAGCCTTGCGAGGGAAGCGTTCGCGGCGGTCCTCGTAGGGCCGGTTCGCATGTCCGTAGGCGGCGAGGCCGGTGCCGGCCGTGAGGGCAGCGGCTCCGAGCTGCAAGCTGGCCACCGCGCACGCATCTCCATGCGGGCAACGGGCACGCATCTGCGGAAAGAGCATGCCGGCGGTCAACAGGCCCGCCCCGCCGGCGCCGACCAAGGTCCAGCCGGCGGCCCGAAAGCTCCGGGCCCGCCGACGATCTTTGGGGGCCCGGCGCCCCAGCTCGTTGGCCCCGAGACCGACCACGAGGACGCCCTCGAACATGGCCATGCCGCCAAAGGCCATGGACATCGAGGGCCCGACGCCCAAGCCGCCGCGCGGAGCGGGGCCCGACGACAGGCGGCCGCCGAGGCCGAGCGCGAGCCACTGCAGGCCGCTGCCCACGCCGAAGCTGGCGCCGCCGAGGATCAAGCTCCGCCGTCCGCGTTGCTCCCGCTTGCGGTCGGCGGGCGACTGGGTCGTGGCCGGCGACGGGGTCGTGGCCGGCGACAAAGCGGGCACCGTGCTGGGCGAGGGGTCGACGGCGATGGCCGGCGAACTCTCGGCGGTGACGGTGGGGTCCCGCTCGCTCGGGGCGGCGGGCGAAGCAAAGGCGAGCGAGAGTCCGAGCACGAGCGAAGCCAACATGCTCGGGTGGTCCTCGCGGCCCCGCGACGGATCACCTCAGACGGCACTTTTCGGGGCCATGGGACCCCAAAATCGAAACTTTCGAATTTTTGCCCACGCGAGTGAAGCTCTCGGCCGCGGCCGCGTCCAAGGCCTCTCGCGCGCTCAGCTCTCGGTGCTCTTGAGGGCGTTTTTGATGAAGCTCCAGCGCGACTTGGCCAGGTGCTTGACCACGTTCCAGCGGCCCTTGTCGGGGCCGGCCAGCGCGTCGGAGACGAAGAGCTCGGCCGCCTTGCGACGCTGGAGCTTGCCGCTCGAGGTCTTGGGCAGCGAGCCGGGCGGAAGCACGAGGACCTCGTCGACCATCAAGCCCATGTTCTCTTGGACGGCCTTGATGATGCCTTCGCGGATCCCCTGTGAGGCCTCTTCGGGCTCGCGGCTCTCGGCCAGCACCACGACGCGTTCGAGCTCGGCCTCGGCATCTTGCACGCCAAAGGCGATGACGTTGCCCGTACGCACGCCCTCGACACCCGAGGCGTGCCCCTCGATGTCCTGGGGGTAGTAGTTCTTGCCGCGGACGATGATGAGGTCCTTGATTCGACCGCACACGTACACGCGCCCCTCGACGAGGTAGCCGAGGTCGCCGGTCTTGAGCCAGCCGTCTGGCGTAAAGGCCTTTTTCGTCGCCTCGGGATCCTCGAAGTAGCCGCCCATGATCGACGGGCCCTTGAGCTGCAGCTCGCCCACGTGGCGGTCGGGCAGGGGCTCGCCCGAGTCGTTGGCGATCCGAATGTCGTGGCCGGTGAACTTCTTGCCGCAGTCGACGATCTTCGTGACGTTTTCGCCTTTGGGGTCGGCGGAGGGCGTGGCCACGCCCTTGGCGAGCGCCTCGGTGTCGACCGCGTCGTAGCTCATCTCCTCTTCGAGGCCGATGAAGCTGATGGCCAAGGAGTGCTCGGCCATGCCGTAGCAGGGCAAAAAGGCCTTGCGAGGAAAGCCGATCGACGCAAAGCGGTCGGCGAATCCCGACAGGGTCTCGTAGTGGATGGGCTCGGCCCCGCACCCGGCGATGCGCATGTGGGAGAGGTCGAGGCCCTCGATGTCCTTGTCCTTGATGCGTCGCGTGGCCAAGCCCCACGCGAAGTTCGGCGCGAAGGTGACGGTGCCCTTTTGATCGGAGAGGCGCTGCAGCCAGATGTGCGGGCGCGTCAAGAACACCAGCGGGTTCAAAAAGAAGGTGCGGATCTGAAAGACGAGCGGCGTGAACACGAAGCCGATCAAGCCCATGTCGTGATACAGCGGCAGCCAGCTGACCGCGGTCGAGTAGTCGGGGTGCACGCCGAGCCCCTCGCCGCCGATGGCCACGGTGTTGGCGATGAGGTTTCCGTGGCTCAGGGCGACGCCCTTGGGGCGGCTCGTGCTGCCCGAGGTGAACTGCAAGAAGGCGATGTCGTCGGGGGTGACGACCACGCCCTTGGGCATGGAGCCTTCGGGGATGGCGCCGCGGATGTCCGCGTGGTTGACGATCGCGCGGATGTTGGGCGCGCCGTCGAGCAGCTTGCCCAAGATGGGCCGAACCTTGGCCGTGGTGACCACGATCTTGCAGCCCGCCTTGCGCAGGATGTGGGTCGTGTTGTCGAGGTAGTTGTCGAGCTTGCCGAGGTTCATCGGCGGGTAGACCGGCACCGCGATGCAACCCGCGACCATGCAGCCCATCATCGTCTCGATGAAGGCCTCGGAGTCCGGCAAGATGATGCCGACGCGGTCGCCTTTTTCGAGCCCTTGCGCCTGCAGGGCGGCCGCGATGTGGTTCGCGTCGCGGTGAAGCTGCGCGTAGGAGATCGAGCGCGGGGTCTCCTTGGCACCGAACTGGTGCTTTTGCCCGCGGTCGGTGATGTCGGCGGCGAGCTCCAGGGCGTGAACGAGGGTCTTCGCTTGAGGCGTCACGGCAATCTCGGCCGCCGAAGCTAGCAGACTCGCGGGGGCATCCCCACGGGTGCACGGGTCGGCTCGAGGGGCGCCGGAGGGTCCCGCTGCGCAGCCGTGGAAAGCGGGTGCGCGGAGGAATTCGCACTTGCGCACGAGGCGCGAGCGGCGAAGGCGGCTACCCTGCGGCGGTGAGCGATCGGATGATCGACAAGGACCCCGCCACCGTGGCCGCGCTACTCAATGCGCATCGCGGCGGCTTCAACGAAGGGCTCGGCCTTCGCTTCGTGCGCGTGAGCCTCGAAGAGGTCGTGGCGACCGTCGAGCTCGATGCGCGACACACCCAGCCCTACGGGATCGTGCACGGGGGCGTCCACGCGAGCGTGGTGGAGACGGTCTGTTCGACCGGTGCCGCCCTGAGCGTGATCGACGAGGGCAAGAGCGCCGTCGGGCTCGACAATCACACCTCGTTTCTCAAAGCGCTGCGCGGCGGCACGGTGACGGTCACGGCGCGGCCGGTGCAACGCGGGCGGCGTACCCAGGTGTGGCGCGCCGAGGTGCGCAACGAGGCGGGAGAGCTGGCCGCGACGGGGCAAGTCCGCATGCTGATCCTGGAGCGCGGCGCCATGCTGGCCGGCGTGGCCGCCGACGGACAGCCGCGCAGCTGAGTCGTTCAGCGCAGCGTGTTGGCGACCAAGGCCGCGAGCGCGTCGCCATCGAGGGGCTTGGCCAAAAAGCCGTTGGCGCCGAGGGCTTGTAGTCGCGCCCAGTCGGGGGCGCCCCCGACGGCGGTGATGACGATCAGCGGGACGCTCAGCCCTTCGTCCAGGTCGCGCAGGGCAGCGCAGAGCTCGGCGCCGTCGATGCCCGGCATGTCGAGGTCGCTGATCACGATGTCCGGCATGTGCTCGCGCAGCGCGTCGTAGGCCTCGATGCCGTTGGGCGCGCTTCGAATCGAGGCGCGCGGGAAGTGAAAGCTCAGCTGCGCATCGAGCCACTCGAGCATGTCGGGGTCGTCGTCGGCGACCAACACGTTGAAGGGGCGTTCGCGGCGATCACTGACCGAGCCGGCGGCCGCCAAGGCGCCCAGCATGCGCGTTCGAAAGGCCTCTGCGCTTTGGGTGCGCGTGCGGGGGTCCTTGCTCAGCGCGGCCAGCAAGGGGGCGTCGAAGCTCTCGGGCAAGCGAGGGTTGGCGCGGCTGGGGATCGGCACGCCGTCGACGCGGTGCTTTTCCATCAGCTCTTCGGGGGTTTCGGCTTCGAAGGGGAGGCGCCCGACCAGGAGCTCGAAGGCGATCACGCCCAGGGCGTAGACGTCGGCCGCCGGGGCGAGCTTTGGATCGACGCGCTGGCGCGCGCAGACCTCGGGGGCCATGTACTCCGGTGTCCCGCCCGTGAGTCCCGGGCGCTCGCCGAGCTCTTCGACGAAGGCGCTGAGGCCGAGGTCGGCGACGGCCACGCGGTGCGCCGGGCCGATCAGGACATTGCCGGGCTTGAGGTCCCGATGCACGGCGCCGGCGTCGTGAAGGGCCTGGACTCCGCGACACAGGGGCTCGATGAGTCCGAAGGCGCGGTCGATGGACAAAGGCAACTCGCGCGCTTCGAGCCAGCTATCGAGGTCCGTGCCCTCGATGAACTCCATCGTGAAGTAGGGCATGCCCTCGTGCTTGCCGAACTCGTGCAGCCGCACCACGTTCGGGTCGTTGACGCGGGCCATCGCCTTGGCTTCGCGCATGAAGGCTTCGAGCACTCCAGGAATGGCGACGACGTCGGGTCGGATGAGCTTGATGGCGACGCGCCGCTCCAAGATCGGGTCACGCGCTTGCAGGACCACCCCCATCGCACCTTGCCCGAGGACCTTTTCGATCTCGTAGCGCTCGCCGAAGGCCGCGATGCCGTCGCGGGTCTGGAACTCCCGTTGGCCGCCGATCAGCGACTCCGAAGCGCGCGGGGGGGCGCTGTCGCGTTCACGGCTCACCGACGCATCTTGCCGGGCGCTGCGCGTCGCCCGCAAGTCGCGAGCACGTGCGTCAGCGCTTGCGGTTCTTCTTGCGCGCCTTTTTTTGCTTCTTGCGCTTGTCCTTGGCCGCCTGACGCTGCGCCTTGCTCGGCGGCTTGCCACCGCCCGCACCGGGCATGCCCATCAAGCTCGCCATGTCCATGCCCGCCGGTACGCCACCGGGAAGGGCTGGAGCCCCGCCGCCCATGAGGTCGCCGAGGGCGGCCACCCCGTC
>JAUIJR010000688.1 GCA_030431075.1 Polyangia bacterium
CCCTCGATGTTCCCGTGACCGAAAGCAGCCTCGACATCCTCCTGGACGGGGCGGCCGTGACCAGCGCCAACACCGGCGACAATGACGAGGGCGACTTCATCTTGGAAGACCCCGTCACCAACGACCAGATCGTGCTCGAGTCCATCTGGAACGACAGCACCGATACCGTCGTCGCCCCCTATGCCTTGCAGGTCGTCAGCGGCAGCTACGACGCCTACTACCGCGTCATCAACGACGGCCCCAACTGGCCCAGCAACAACCGCGCCTACCTCGGCCAACTGGACCTGGGCAGCGACGGCAATGCCCTGCTCAACGTGCCGGTCTCCAACCTCAGCTTGGACATCACCTTGGATGGTGCGGCGGTGACCAGCGCCAACACGGGCGACAACGACGAGGGCGACTTCATCTTGGAAGACCCGGTCACCGGCGACCAGATCGTGCTCGAGTCCATCTGGAACGACAGCACCGATACCGTCGTCGCCCCCTATGCCTTGCAGGTCGTCAGCGGCAGCTACGACGCCTACTACCGCGTCATCAACGACGGCCCCAACTGGCCCAGCAACAACCGCGCCTACCTCGGTCAGCTCGACTTGGGCAGCGACGGCAGCGCGACCCTCGATGTCCCCGTCGTCGACGCCTGCCTCTCCATCACCTTGGACGGCAACGCGCTGAGCGCCTCGAACACCGGCGACAACGATGAGGGCGACCTCATCCTCGAAGATCCCGTCACCGGCGATCAGATCGTCCTGGACTCGGTGTGGAACGACAGCACGGACACGCTGGTCACGCCCTACACGCTGCAGCTGGTCGAAGGCAGCTACGAGGCCTACTACCGGGTCATCAACGACGGCCCCAACTGGCCCAGCAACAACCGCGCCTACCTCGGCCAGCTCGCGCTGATCGACGGACCCTGAGTCACGGGCCCGGCCCTACAGCGCCACCAACCCGGTGCGCTCGGAGGGCTGGCGCAGCCTGGCCGCCTCTTCGCGCAGCGTGCGGGCGCGCTCGCGGGCTTCGGCTGCGCGTGAACGCGACTCGGCCGCACGGGCGCGGGCCTCGGCCGCGGCTTCGCGGGCTTCGGCCGCCGCTTCGGCCGCCGCTTCGCGGGCACGACGGGCCGCGCCTTGCTCGGCTTCTCGACGCGCGCGCTCGGCGTGACGCAAGGCGCGTTGGATGTCGCGCTCCAGCCGATCTTCGTTCAAGCGAATGTTGAGCTCGAAGTCCGGCACTTGGATCTCGAGGTGCTCGAGATCTTCGAGGTCTTCGAGCACGGCCAAGGCCTCGAGGGCCTTGAGCCCGTTCATGTGCTCGAGGTCGAAATGGTGCCGGCCGTGCTCGTCGGTCAACACCACCGTCGACCCGCTCGGGGACACCACGACGCGGGTGTGCTCGTGTCCGCAACAGGGGCCTTCGGCGTGGCGTCCCATCATCGAGTAGGTGCGCAGCTCGCTGGGGTTCGAGGCGCGCATGGCTTTGACGCCCGTGATCTCCGGGGAGGCCGAGGCCTCGCTCGGGCTCGCGGCCGAAGCTCCGGGGGCCAACAAGGCCAAGCCGGCGAGCAAGCCCAAGGTCAGGCCGGCGCTCGCCATCGGGCGACGGACTTCGCTCGACACGGCCGGGGCGGACAAGAGTCGCTCGACCCGCGGGACCAAGCTGCCTCCGCGCGCCGAGGCCACGGGCGACCAGGCGTCGTCGGCGTGCACGGCCAGCTCGGCCAAGGCACGCGCGAGGTCCTCGCCGCTGCCGGTCTGGCGGCGCGCCCAGTCGTCGGCCGCGAGCTCGGCCGCGCGCCGCTGGGCTCGACCGGCCCAAAAGCTGAGCGGCGAGACGAAGGTAAAGGCCTCGAGCAAGGCGAGGCTGCGAAACCACAGGGGGTCGCGGCGCTCGAGGTGCGCGAGCTCGTGAGCGATCACGGCGGCGAGTTGCGCCGAGGGCAAGCCTTCGAGGGCGCGGCGGCTCAGCACGATCTCGCGGCGGCCCCAGGCGATCGGCGTGTCGAGGTCCTCGCTCACGCTCATACG
>JAUIJR010000164.1 GCA_030431075.1 Polyangia bacterium
CGATCGAGAGCGCCGATCCGCGCGCGCGCCTGGCGATGACGATGACCCTGGCCTACGCGCTGTCGGCGGGCGCCCTCGCCAGCCTCGTGGTTGCGCTGCGCCGGGCGGGCAGCGAGCTGGGCGTCGAGCTGCGCCGCTCGACGGCGATGATTCTCGGCCCCTTGCTGGCGGCCGCCCTCGCGGCGCTGCTCCACTCGGCCTTCGGCCACGATCCGGCCATGCGCGAGCTTCGTCACCCCTTGGCCTTGGGCCTGCTGTTGGTCGGTGGCTTCATGATCTTCGCCTTTCGCCCGGCCGCCTTGCGCGTGGCCGCGGCCTTGCGTCACCGTGCGAGCCGCGACGCCGCCGCGTCGACCGACGCATGAAGCTTCGAGATCGAGTCGTTTGGATCACCGGGGCCTCCTCCGGGATCGGTGAGCATCTCGCCTACCGCATGGCCAAGCGCGGGGCGAAGCTGATCCTCAGCGCGCGCCGGGCCCCCGAGCTCGAGCGCGTGCGCCAAGGCTGCGAAGACCCGAGTCGCGTGCTCGCCTTGCCGATGGACCTGATGGAGGTCGAGCGCTTCGGCGCGCTGGCGCAGACCGCCACGGATGCTTTTGGACCGATCGACGTCTTGGTGCACAACGCCGGCGTCACCCAACGCGGCCTCGCGGCCGAGACCTCACTCGAGACCGTACGGCGCATCATGGAGCTCAACTTCTTCGCCGTGGTCGCGCTGACCGGCGAGCTCTTGCCCTCGATGCTCGAGCGCGGGCGCGGACAGATCGCCGTCGTCTCGAGCTTGGCCGGCCACGTCGGCACCCCGCGCCGCTCGACCTACTCCGCGTCGAAGCACGCCTTGCAGGGCTACTTCGACTCGATGCGGGCCGAGCTGCATCCGCGCGGTGTGCAGGTCACGATGCTCTGCCCCGGCTTCATCGACACCGAGCTGACCAAGTCGGCGCTGACCGCCGACGGCAGCCGCTACACCGGAGACACGGCGAAAAAGAACGCCATGTCCCCGGAGCGTTGCGCCAAAGAGATGGTCCAGGCGATCGAAGGCGACGAGAACGAGCGCTTCATCGGCGGCAAAGAGCTGGCCGCGCGCTGGGTGAAGCGGGTCAGCCCGGACCTGCTGGCGGTCTTGGTCCGCAAGCTCAAGAGCAGCTGAGCGCCGGACCCGCGGCTTCGGCGATCCGGATGGCGGCAGTCGCGCCTACCGATCGTTGAGCGCCTAGATCCATGAAATTCATGGATATTTTTCGAATTTCAGATCTGCGCTTGCCAAGAGGTCTACCGATAGGTAGACAAACACCGAACGCCCGGTAGGCAAATGACTTCCGAACGGTCGAAGAAGGTCCGCACCGCGGACATCACCCAACGCATCGTCGAGCAGGCCACCCGCTTGTTCGCGGCGCGGGGTTTCGTCGGCGCTTCTTTGCGCGACATCGCCAGCTCGGTCGGCATTCGCAAGCCCTCGCTGCTCTACCACTTCGCCAGCAAGGACGAGCTTCGTCAGCGGGTGATCGAGGACATGCTCGGGCGCTGGAACGAGGTGCTGCCGCGCCTTTTGGTCGCGGCCGCCACCGGGCCCGCGCAGTTCGACGCCGTCGTCGGCGAGTGCATCCACTTTTTCCGCGAGGACCCCGACCGCGCCCGGCTGCTCTTGCGCGAGACCCTCGACCACCCCGAAGAGATGCGCACCCGCTTGCAAACGCAGGTGCTGCCCTGGGCCAAGATCGTCGCCAACTACATCCGTCAGGGCCAAGAGGCCGGGCGCGTGCGATCCGACGTCGACCCCGAGGCTTACATCTTCAACATGATCAACTTGCTCGTCTCGGGCGTCGCCGCCCACGCCGGCTTGGCCGAGATCTTGGCCACCGAGAACGACGAGCCCGACACCCTGCTCGAGCGGCACCTCCAAGAGATGGTGCGGATCGCCAAGAGCAGCCTGTTCATTCACGCCCCTGCCGGCGAACTCGAGCTTCCCGAAGCGCTCGACGACGCCGATGAAGAAGTCGCGGCCCAGTAGCCGCGCGCCGAGGAACGAGCCATGGCCAACTACTTTTCCGACAACGCGGACATCCAGTACTACTTCGAAAAGGGCATCGACTGGGAGCGCCTGGTCGCCATCAACGAGTATGGCGTCACCGAAGACGCGCCCACGACCCAAGAGTCGGTCGAGACCTACCGCGACATGGCCGAGCTCTTTGGCCGCTTCGTCGCCGAGGAGGTCGCGCCCGTGGCCAAGAAGATCGACGAGCACGGCGCGAAGCTGATCGACGGCGTGGCCACGATGGCCCCCGAGGCCGACAAGATCTTCGAGCGCATCCGCGAGCTCGATCTGCACTGGCTGAACATCCCCCGCGAGCTCGGCGGCATGAACAGCCCCATGCTCATGTACTTCTTGGCCGCCGAGATGTTCGCCCGCGCCGACGTCTCGATGATGACGCACCACGGCTTTCACGGCGGCATGGCCATGGCCATGCTGATCTTCTCGATCCGCGAGGGCAGCACCAAGTTCGAGCCCGGCACCCGCAACATCCTCGAGACCCGCTTCGGCGAGTACATCGAGGAGATCTGCAACGGCGACGCCTGGGGCACGATGGACATCACCGAGCCCGACGCCGGCTCGGACATGGCCCGCTTGCGCTGCAAAGGCGAGCAAGACGCCGACGGCAACTGGTTCGTCACCGGCCAGAAGATCTTCATCACCTCGGGCCACGGCAAGTACCACTTCGTCATCGCGCGCACCGAGCAAGCGGCCGACCCCGACGATCCCTTCGCGGGCCTGGGCGGGCTGAGCTTCTTTTTGGTCCCCACCTACGAAGAGCAGCCCGACGGCAGCCGCAAGGAGTTCGCCACGGTCGAGCGCGTCGAGCACAAGCTCGGCCACAACGGCTCGGTCACCGCGGCCATCTCCTTCGACCGCTCGCCCGCGCAGCTCATCGGCCAGCGCGGTGAGGGCTTCAAGTACATGCTCGTGCTGATGAACAACGCCCGCTTGGGCGTCGGCTTCGAGTCCCTGGGCCTGATGGAGAGCGCCTGGCGCATGGCCAAGGCCTACGCGGCCGAGCGCCCCTCGATGGGCAAGACCATCGACAAGCACGAGATGATCGCCGACTACCTCGAGCGCATGGAGACCGACATCGTCGGCATCCGCGCGCTGGCCATGCGCGCCGCGATGGCCGAAGAACTCTCGCAAAAGGGCTCGATCGGTCTCGACCTCGGCCTCGAGACCCCCGAGTGGCCGCGCGAGAAGCTCGAGCGCGAGGTCAGCCGCCAAAAGCGCGTCGCCCGTCGCCTCACGCCCCTGCTCAAGTACGTCGCCTCGGAGCGCGCCGTCTCGATGGCCCGCGAGTGCGTGCAGATCCACGGCGGCAACGGCTACATGAAAGAATATGGCGCCGAGCAGCTGCTGCGCGACGCCATGGTCATGCCCATCTACGAGGGCACCAGCCAGATCCAAGCCCTCATGGTCATCAAGGACACGCTGGGTGGGATCATCAAGAACCCCCAGCGCTTCGTGCAAAAGGTCGCGCAGACCCGTTGGCGCACGCTCTCGGCCCGCGATCCTCTCGAGCGCCGCGTCGCCAAGCTCCAGGCCCTCGGCTACGAGGCCCAGCAGTTCTTGGTGCGCAAGACGGCCACCGACAAGATGAAGAAGCTCAGCGGCAAGCCCATCGGCGCTTGGCCCAAGACCTTCTTGAAGAACTGGGACCCCAAGCGCGACTTCGCCTTCGCCATGCTGCACGCCGAGCGCTTCACCCGCCTGGCCGCGCACGTGGCCATCTGCGAGTGCTTGCTCGAGCAAGCCAAGGTGCACGAAGAGCGTCGCGTCTACCTCGAGCGCTACCTCGAGCACGCCGAGCCGGCCTGCCGCTACGAGCTCGAGCTCATCACCACCACGGGCCAGCGCCTCGTCGACCGCCTCAAAGGCGAAGGCGACCACAGCACCCCCGAGACCGCGGCCGCCGAGTAGTCCACTCCACCCCCCTTTGACGATGGCACGCCCCAGCAAGCACATCCGCCACCAAGGCCCGGTCCTGCGCACCTTGGGTTTGACCGCCGTCGAGGCGATCAAGCAGCGCGTCGTGGGCCTGCCCAAAGAAGCCCCGGCCACCCCCGGCCAAGTCTTCGAGGCGACCTTGCCCCCGCGCCCCCGCGAGCTGGTGCGCGACTACGTGCGCGCCGTCGGTGGAGATCCCAGCAGCTACAAGCGCACCTTGCCCCCGCACCTCTTTCCGCAGTGGGGCTTCCCGATCCTCTCGAAGACGCTCAAGAACTTGCCCTACCCGCTGTTCAAGGTGCTCAACGGTGGCTGCCGCGTCGAGATCGCCTCGGCCCTGCCCGCCGGCGAGCCCCTGCACGTGCGCGCGCGCCTCGAGAGCATCGACGACAACGGCCGTCGCGCCGTGCTCCACCAAACGGTGGTGACCGGGACCTCCTCGGCCCCCGACGCGATCACGGCGCACCTCTACGCCATCGTGCCGCTGCCGAAGCCGAAGTCCGAGGGCAAGTCGAAGGGCCAATCCAACGGCCAATCCAACGGCCAATCCAACGGCCAATCCAACGGCAAGTCCCCCTCGAAAGCGCCGACGCACTCCAACGCCAAGGCGCGGCCTCGCGTCCCCCACGTTGTCGACGAGCTCGAGCGCTGGCGTCTGAGCGAGGACGCCGGCTTGCACTTCGCCATGCTCACCGGCGATTTCAACCCCGTGCACTGGATCGGGCCCTACGCGCGCGCCTTCGGCTTCAAGAACACCATCTTGCACGGCTTCGCCACCATGGCGCGGGCCTGGGAGGGTCTGAACCGACGCCTCTACTCCGGGGACGTCGGCGCGCTGACGAGCTTCGACGTCAAGTTCACGCGGCCTTTGGTGTTGCCGCACAAAGTCGGCCTCTACGTCGACGGACACCAAGCCTTCGTCGGCGACGCCCCCGGCGGCCCGGCCTACCTCGTCGGGGAGTTCGAGACCCGCGGCTAGCCTCGCGCTCGACCCCTCCCCACTTCGACCCAAGGATTCGAGACCAACCATGAGTGACTTCTTTTTGGAGCTGGGCAAAAACCCCAACGCCCGCAAGCTCATCAAGACCCTCGGCTTGCCGGTGCCCATGCCCCAGGCCCTTCGTCGTAGCCGCGACCCCTGGACCGTGCGTCCCCTCGCCGATCAGTTGGTCGTCGTCGGTGCCGCCGACGGCCACGAGCTGATGGGGGACATCGCCTCGACCCTCACCATCGCCGGCGCCGAGCCGCGCGTCACCGAGGCCAAGCTCCTCGACGCCTTCGCCCAGGTCGGCGAGGCCTACGGTCGTCCGGCCAAGCTGATCGACGTCGAGAACCTCGACGCCAAGGACAAGCTCATGGGCTTCGTCTTCGATGCCTCGGGCATCTCGAACCCGGCCGAGCTCGACGCCCTGTACACCTTCTTCCACCCGCTGATGCGCCAGCTGGCCAAGAACGGTCGCGTGGTCGTCCTCGGTCGCAACCCGACCGACTTCAAGAACGCCGCGCACGCGGCCGCCCAAGCCGCGCTGAGCGGATTCGTTCGCTCCTTGGCCAAAGAACTCGGCAAAAAGGGCTCGGTTGCCAACTTGGTCCTCGTCAAGAAGGGCGCCGAAGAGCGCATCGAGGGCCCGCTGCGCTGGCTCTTGTCCGCGCGCTCGGCCTTCGTCTCGGGCCAGCCGCTGACCCTCTCGGACAAGACCGCCGACAACGAAGAGTGGGATTGGGTGCGCCCGATCGAGGGCAAGATCGCCTTGCTCACCGGAGCCGCGCGCGGCATCGGCAAGGCCACCGCCAAGCTCCTCGCGGCCGAAGGCGCGCACGTCGTGTGCCTCGACCGCCCCCAAGACGACGAGCTGTGCAGCAAGGTCGCCCGCGAAGTCGGCGGCTCGGTCCTGCTCGCCGACGTCTCCGACCCCGCCGCCGCCCAGTACATCGCCGAGCAGCTCACCGAGCGCTTTGGTCGTGTCGACCTCGTCATCCACAACGCCGGCGTCACGCGCGACAAGACCCTCGCGCGCATGAAGCCCGAGCAGTGGGACCAAGCCATCGACATCAACTTGGCCGCCATCGCCCGGATCACCGACGCGCTGATCGAAGGGCCGCTCAACGACGACGGCCGCATCGTCTGCCTTTCTTCGGTCGCCGGCATCGCCGGCAACATGGGGCAGACCAACTACGCGGCTTCGAAGTCCGGCGTCATCGGCTTCGTGCGCGCCCTGGCCAAGCCCTTGGCCAAGCGCGGCATCACCGTCAACGCCATCGCGCCCGGCTTCATCGAGACCCGCCTCACCGCCGCCATCCCGGTGGTGATCCGCGAGGCCGGACGTCGCCTCTCGAACGTCGGCCAAGGCGGCTTGCCCCAAGACGTGGGCGAGGCCATCACCTTCTTGTGCACGCCCGGCGCGGTCGGGGTCACCGGCCAAGTCCTCCGCGTGTGCGGCGGCGCCCTGATCGGCGCTTGAGCCTTCCTCCCTCACTCAGATTTCGCTGTCTCCCATGGCCAAGAAAAGCTCCAAATCTCGCCGCGCCGTCATCGTCGCCGGTGGCCGCACGCCCTTCGTCAAAGCCTTCAAGGAGTTCTTGAAGCTCGACACCATCGCCTTGGGTGACGCCGCCGTGCGCGGCGTGCTCAAGAGCAGCCAAGTTCCGCGCAACGAGATCGACGCCATCGTCTGGGGCGGCGTCATCTTGCCGAGCGCGGCCCCCAACGTCGCGCGCGAGATCGCCTTGGACCTCGGCTTGCCGCCGCGCGTCGAGGGCATGACCGTCACCCGCGCCTGCGCCTCGGGCCTGCAGGCCGTGACCTTGGCCGCCGCCCAGATCGAGCGCGGCGAGGCGGACATCGTGATCGCCGGCGGCTCGGACAGCACCTCGAACGCCGAGGTCAAACTCCCGCAAAAGGCCGTCCACGCCCTCGCCCCGATGGCCTTTGGCAAAGCCGGCCCCAAAGAGGTGCTGGGTGTGCTCTCCCAGCTGATGCCGATCTCCGAGATCTTGCCCAAGATGCCGAAGATCGCCGAGCGCACCACCGGCGAGGTGATGGGCGAGTCGGCCGAGAACATGGCGCGCCGCAACGACATCTCGCGCGCGGCCCAAGATGAGTTCGCCATGACCTCGCACCACCGCGCGGCCGCAGCGATCGCCTCGGGACGTCTGCGCGAAGAGATCATTCCGGTCGAGACGCCGAGTGGTCATCTCGTCAACGGCGACACCCTCGTGCGCGGCGACACCAGCGTCGAGAAGCTCGCCAAGTTGCGACCGGCCTTTGCCAAGAACGGCACGCTCACCGCGGGCAACTCGAGTCCGCTCACCGACGGTGCATCGGCGGTGCTCTTGATGAGTGAGGAAAAAGCGAAGGCGCTCGGCTACACACCGCTTGCGTACTTCCGCAGCTGGAGCTACATCGGTGTCGACCCGGCGGATCAGTTGCTCATGGGACCGGCGCTCGCCATGCCCCAAGCCCTCGACCGCGCTGGACTGGAGCTCTCCCACATGGACCTCATCGACATGCACGAAGCCTTCGCGGCGCAGGTCCTGAGCGTCCTCAAGATGCTGGGCTCCGACGCCTTCGCGGCCGAGCGACTCGGGCGCGAGAAGGCGGTCGGCGAGGTCGACCGCGACAAACTCAACATCTACGGCGGCTCCGTCGCCCTCGGCCATCCCTTCGGCGCCACCGGTGCCCGCATGGTCACCACCATGGCCAACGAGCTCCACCAATCGGACAAGCAGTTCGCACTGCTCGGCCTTTGCGCCGCCGGCGGCCTCGGTGCCGCCGCCGTCCTGGAGCGCGCCAGCTAACGACTTCCCTACGGCTCTTTTCAGAGCCCAACAACCAGAACGAACGAACGCAGCACGGGGGCGTCCTTCTCTTGGAGGGGCGCCCCCTTTTTGGTCTGGATTCGGCTTTTTCTAGAACTCGCAGTCCACCGCCTGCAGGCGCGCGAGGACCTGGCGGGCATCTCGACCTTCGAACTCGCGCTCCATCAACTTGCGGTCCTCGGCGAAGGCGGGGCCGACCTCGGCGAGCGCCTCGCCTTGGGTGTCGACGACGGGCTTGGGGCCGTCGGCGCGGTAGTGGATGAACAAGCCCACGTCGCCGCGCACGCCGGGGTCGAGACGGATCTCTCGCCGCATCTCGGTGATCTCTTCGCAGGTCTCGAGATCGAGCTCCGCCGCGAGCTCGAAGAGCAAGCGATCGGGTTCGGGCTGCCGCAGCTCGCGGAAGTGTCCGGCCTTGTCGGAGAAGGCCTCGCCGAGATCGTAGTAGTAGGCGTAGGCGTAGCGCGCGTAGCGATAGTCCATGCCGACGCTGAGGCGAAATCGATCGGGGTCGACCTCGCCCACGGGCGCGAGCGGCTCGGTGAAAACCAGCTCGAGGTGCCGCGGATCGATGAGACGCGCGTGGCGGATCTTCGGCGGGCCGGGTCGCGGCCCGCGGGCCCGTCGCGCCTTGCGCTTGGCGGGGGCCGGCTCGGGCTCGAGGGCCACGGGGCTCGGCTCGGCGGCCGGGACCGGTGCCGTGCTCGCGCTGGCTTCGGCCGATCGCTCCTCTGCGACCTGGCTGGGGGGCAGACGCGCGCGACATCCCGGAATCGCACACGCCACGACGACCCCCGAGAGCAACCACCAACTACGACGGCCGACACGCGAGAAGGACAGTCCGTTCACCTTCACGCAACGCATGACGCGTCAAATCCTTTCGCGGTCTGGCTATGGTGTCAACGAAGCGGCCCCTTGGCTCACGTCGAGCCGGGAAGCACGCTTGGAGACCACGACCATGAGCAACGTTCAGCAACTCGACCAAGCCCTCAATGACCTCATCGCCCAAGGCAAAGCCATGGACGCCTTCGAGCAGTACTACGCCGACGACGTCGTGATGCAAGAGAACACCGAAGAGCCCTGCGTCGGCAAGGAGGCCAACCGCGAGCGCGAGCTGGCCTTCTTTGGCGCCGTCGAAGAGGTGCACAAGATGGAGATCGTCGCGCAGGCCTGCGCCGAGGACGTCAGCTTTTGCGAGATGGACTTCGAGGCCACCTTCAAAGACGGCAACCGCGTGCGCATGACCGAGGTCGCCCGCCGTCAGTGGAAGGACGGCAAGGTCGTGCACGAGCGCTTCTACTACAAGCCGCAGATCTGAGCTGCGCGCGCTGCGAACCGGAGCCTCGGCGCGGGTCGCGGTCGGTGGGGTCTTTCGACCCTTCGGCGCGCACCCGCCCCTGGGCTTCGTGCTATTCGAAAGCATGCGTGTGCGACTGGCCGAGCCCGGAGACCTGGAGAAGCTCGTCGACATGCGCGCCGCCTTGTGGCCGGAGGGGACGCGAGACGAGCACCACCGCGACGCCGAAGCCATCGTGCACGGACGACCGCTCAGCACGATGCCCCTCGTGGTCTTCGTCGCCGACGATCCCAAAGCCGGCCTGCGCGGCTTCGTCGAGGTGGGCCTACGCTCGCATGCCGACGGCTGTGATCCGATCCGGCCATCCGCCTTCATCGAAGGCTGGTGGGTCGAGGCGGGCGCGCGCGGTACGGGGATCGGACGCGCACTGATCCAAGCGGCCGAAGACTGGGGTCACGCGCAAGGGGCCACCGAGATCGGATCCGACACCTGGGCCGAGAACGAGGCGAGCCGACGCGCGCACGAGGCTCTGGGTTTCGAGCTCGTCGACACCTGCGCGAACTACAAAAAGAGCCTGGTGGACCTGCCCGCGGGCGAAGGCGCCGGGGTGCACTACGGGCACGACCTCGCCGAGATCCACCACCGTCACTTCGGCATGCTCGCGCGGGCCGGTGCCAAGCTCCTACGCGAGCGGCTGCAAGGCGTGGACCCGGCGAGCGGGAGCATCCTGGAGCTCGGGTGCGGCTCGGGAATCTCGGGTGCGCTGCTCGTCGCGGCGGGCCACCGCGTCGAGGGCGTGGACATCTCGCCCGCCATGCTGACCATCGCGCGGCGACACGCGCCCGGCGTGCAGCTTCGGACGGGATCGGCGTGGACCTGCGAGCTGGGTGAGGCACAAAGCCGCCTCGCCGTGACCGCCTTTGGCGAAGTGCTCAACTACACGGCCGAAGAGTCCCGCCCACGGCCCGAGGCCCTGCGCTCGCGCTGCCGTGAGATCTTCGAATGTCTGCGGCCGGGAGGGCTCTTCGTCTTCGACTTGTCGGGCCCCGGACGCAGCGGCGCGACGGGCCGGCGCCTCGGTGTGTGGGAACACGAAGACGCGATCGTCTACCTCGAAGAGACCGAGATCGACAAAGAGCAGCGACTCACTCGGGACATCCACAGCTTCTTGCGCGCCGGTGCGCTGCATCGACGGCATCGCGAGAAGCACTGCCTCGCCCTTCACGAGGCGCCGGTGGTGGAGTCCATGCTCCTGGACATCGGCTTCGAGGTCGAGCGTCTCGACGGCTACGGCGACTTCAGCTTTGGCCCCGGCTGGGCCGGCTTCGTCGCCCGCAAAGCCTGAAGCGGCCGCGAAGAGCTCAGTCTTCTTCGTCGAGGGCCCAACCCTCGTAGCCGCCGCCGAGTTTGTCGGCGAGCTCGAGCAAGGTCATCGTCACGACGTGGAGCTCGCCGAGCTCGAGCTCGTCGCGTCGGGTCGCCCGCACCATCCACGGTAGGTCATGGGGATCGTCGGGCTCGGCCCGAATGATCTCGCAGGCGAAACCACGCTGTTCGGCCTGGGTGACGAAGTTTCTCGCCCCGCTCTCGCTCGAGAAGTAGCAGAGGTGCTCGACGACGCGTCGCTCCCCTTCGAGCCCCTCTTCGCGCAGGGCCAAGATCTGATCGCGGTCGTAGATCCA
>JAUIJR010000689.1 GCA_030431075.1 Polyangia bacterium
CCATCGAAGTGCACGGCCGCGCACTTCGATGGCAGCAGCTGGCGACGCTACATCGCCGCCGGCTCCGAGAACCTCGCACTATGGAGTCCCGGGCCGAACGATGCCTGGGTCGGCAGCGTCTTCGAAGTCGCACGCTTCGACGGCAGCGTGTGGGCCGAGGTCGACGAAGATGAGCTGCGCGGAGCCTCGGCCATCTTTGGCTTTGCCGCCGACGATCTCTGGGTCGCCGACGACGCGGAGCTCGCCCACTTCGACGGGAGCAGCTGGAGCTTCGAGGAACTCGACGGCCTCGACCAGATCGGCGCGATGTGGGGCAACGCTCCGGACGACCTGTGGGGGGTCGGCGACTTCGGCACCATCGTGCACTTCGACGGTGAGGGCTGGGAAGAGATCCAAAATCAGCCGATCGGCGCCCCTTACCTCCAGAGCTTTTTGGACGTCCACGTCTCTGCCCAAGGCGAGGTCTGGGTCGTCGGCGCGCTCTACGGCGAGGGCGGGATCACGCCGCAGCTTTGGCGCGCGCAACCCTGAACGAAAGACCGGAAGGCGAGGCGTCCGGGCCCAAGGTGTCGCCGGTGCAACGCGCTCGCGGGCGCGTGGGGCCAGCGCCTTGCAGGGTGGGCTAGGCGTCTCACCTGGATTACCGTGGCACGCCAATCGCGCAATACCGGCGCCGGTCGCCTGCGGTACCCTTGAGCCGTGTCGGCGGCGGATCTGGCCAGCGACCGCATCGAGCTGCCCGGCGGTGGGCACTTCGAGGTCCTCCAAAAGCTCGCCACCGGCGGGATGGCGCAGATCTATCTCGCGCGCAAGGCCACGGCGGCCGGGCTCGAGCGCCTGGTCGTGCTCAAGCGGATCTTGCCGCACCTCACCGAGGACCAGCGCTTCGTCGAGATGTTCACGCACGAGGCCAAGCTCGCCGCCTTGCTCGTGCATCCCAACGTCGCCCAGGTCTACGACATGGGCAAGGACGCGGGCGGCAACTTGTACTACGCGATGGAGTACGTCGAGGGCCTCGACTTGCGGGCCATCGTGCGCAAACGGTCCAGGCCGCTGCCCCTCGATGTCGTCTTGGCCACCATCTGCGGCGCGGCGGCGGGCCTGCACTACGCACACACCCTCCGGGACGCGCGTGGCAACCCCCTCAACGTGGTGCACCGCGACGTCACGCCCTCGAACATCATGATCACCTTCGACGGTGGGGTGAAGGTGGTCGACTTCGGTGTCGCCAAGGCCGCCATCGAGGGACGTGAGTCGACGGCCGTCGGCGTGCTCAAGGGCAAGGTGCCCTACATGTCACCCGAGCAGATCACGGCCTCGAGCGAGATCGACGGACGCAGCGACGTCTTCTCCTTGGGGATCTGTTTGTGGGAGCTGACCACGCACCGGCGCCTGTTTCGACGCGAGTCGCAGATCGAGTCGATCCGGGCGATCGCCGACCACGACGCGCCCGCGCCCAGCTCGCTCGTCGAGGACTATCCCGAGGAGCTCGAGCGCATCGTGCTCAAGGCGCTGACCCGCGATCGCGACGCGCGCTACGCCAGCGCCCGCGAGATGCAAGCCGAGCTCGAGAGCTTCGCCGTCGCCCAGCGCATGAACTGCTCGCCGACGCGGCTGGCGTCCTTCATGGACGAGTGGTTCTCGACCCAACGGGAGGCGATCGCCGAGCTGCTCACAGCGGGTGGAAGCGCGCCGCCGCCGGCCTCGGACAGCTCCGCGCCGAGCTTTTCGGAGGTCGTCACGACCGCGACGCCCACCAGCGTCTCCGAGTCGATCAGCTCGGCGCTGTCCGTAAAGCCCGCGAAGGTCGCCCTGGCCGAGGATCGTGAGCGTCGGCCGCTGCTTCCAATCGCGCTGGGAGTGGGGGTCTTGTTGGCGGGGGCCGTGAGCTTCGCCGTGCTCAGCGGCGACGAGGCGGATGCGGACGAGGCCAGCGAGAGCTCCGAGGTCGCCGCGCCCGACGCGTCCGCGAGCGCCTCTGAAGACGAGTCGCCCGAAGTCGATTCGCCCGA